>NZ_JAYJLK010000049.1:0-16221 GCF_051948795.1 Acinetobacter sp. Lyrl_1 | reverse complement strand
TGAAAGTTAAGAAATTCTGAGAGGTGCAGTATGGGTAAGCGTCTTAAAGACTACACAATCGAAGATCGAAAAGCTCGTCCAATGTGTCCAGCTAAACCTATTGACTTTGGTGATGATGAGACTACCAATCGCATTATGTTAGATGCTGCTAAACGTGTAATTCGTCGGCATAAAAAAGAACTTATTGCGCTTGCTCACAAATGAGTCTAATGCCCTCAACTTTTGTCGTTGCTGTCTATTTTGATATATCTTTATTACGTTATGAGGCAGTCATTTAGAATGACTAAATTTTCTGCCTTATGACTTAATATCAGCCAAAAACTTGCGAAATCTCTCTCACATCGCAAACATAGACGAATAGTCAGATGAAGTTTACAAAACTTACAAGAGAATAGTTGAATAATAATTACAATAATATATTATAAAAACATATATTGTTTTGGGTGTTCAAAATGCATGATTATCTGCTGGCATTAATCGGTGGTGGATTGCTTGGTCTTGCAGTCGTGGGCTATTTATATGTTCATGGTCGTATTGCAGGCATTAGTGGTTTACTGGCTCAAGTATTAAATCCGCAAACGCTGTTCAAAACGCCTGCATTGTGGTTTGTGTTAGGTATTTTCATTGTGCCTTTTTTCTATGGCATCGTGGCTCAACCTAAAGTTGAATTGAATGCAAGCCCATTGATGATGATTGTGGCGGGATTGTTGGTTGGTTTCGGTACTCGTTTGGGTTCGGGTTGTACCAGTGGACATGGTATTTGTGGCATGAGTCGTTTATCTAAGCGCTCCATTGCAGCAACAGCTACCTTTATGTTAGCTGGCTTTATTACCGTTTATGTTATCCGCCATATCACAGGAGCATTCTAAATGAAAAATTTCTTAGCCTTTGTTTTCGGTGGTATTTTTTCAGCTGGATTGATTCTTTCTGGTATGTCGAATCCTGAAAAAGTTTTAAACTTCCTCGATCTTTTCGGTACATGGGATGCAAGTCTGGCATTTGTTATGATGGGTGCAATTGCGGTTGCCTTTATTCCATTCCAAAGAATTATGCGCCAAGCTGAACCAAAAACCATTTTAAATGAACCAATTGATTTGCCTAAACAAACTCAAATTGACTCTAAACTGATCACAGGTAGTTTTATTTTTGGTATCGGTTGGGGCGTTGCAGGAATTTGTCCAGCGCCAAGTCTAACCTTGATTGGTTTAGGTTATTATCAAGCAATCTATTTCATTGTTGCAATGTTGGTGGGGATTCTCATTCATCGTAAGGTTGCAGGAGCATAAGATGCACGCAGATATTCAGCATTTTTTTGATGAAAATACTAATACATTCAGTTATGTGGTAAGTGATCCTGTAACGCGTCAATGTGCCATTATTGACAGCGTGTTGGATTATGACCCTGCATCTGCGACTACTTCAACAATTCATGCCGATGAAATCATTGCTTACATCCAAAAAAATGAATTAACGGTTGAATGGATTTTAGAAACGCATGTGCATGCCGATCACCTGACAGCTTCTCAATATTTAAAAGAGCAGTTGGGTGGTAAAATTGCCATGAGCCATAAAATTTCGATTGTGCAAGAAACATTTAGTGCTATCTATAACTTGGATATCAAGTATTTCAATTCACATCAATCATTTGATTATCTGTTTGACGATCATGAAACTTTTACGATTGGTGAATTACAAGCCTATAACATCCCTACACCGGGGCATACGCCTGCTTGTTTAAGCTATGTGATCGGTGATGCTGTATTTGTAGGTGATACTTTGTTTATGCCTGATTATGGTACGGCACGTTGTGATTTCCCGAAAGGCAGTGCAGGGCAGTTGTACGATTCTGTGCAAACGCTATACGCATTGCCTGAAGAAACACGAGTGTTCTTATGCCATGATTATCTACCAGAATCACGTGAACAATATGAACATGAAACACTGCTCAAAACTCAAAAAGAGCAGAATATTCATATTCATACAGGGGTAAGCAAAGCTGAATTTATTGAGATGAGAACTCAGCGTGATGCTACTTTAACGATGCCTAAATTGATTCTGCCATCAATTCAAATCAATATGGACGCAGGTAAGTTCCCACAACCTGAGGCCAACGGCATTCGTTATTTGAAGTTGCCTTTGAATTATTTTAAATAAAATTTTAAGAAAAGTTCATCTTGTATGTTATTGCTTAGGTTTATACAAATAGCCTAAGCAATATTATAAGTTTCACCGTAAAAAACACATATAAAATTTGATTTATAAACTCAAAACTCATTAAATAGATCAATCATTTGAATTCAAGTTTAGAGTCTATTTTATGTTGTTAAATTATCAAATCACGCAAAATCAGCCTGAATCTACATTGCCACCTTTGGTTTTTATTCATGGTTTATTTGGTAGTTTGAGTAATTTAGGCATGCTCGCACGTGCATTTCAAGAACAGCGCACCGTAATTCAATTAGATGTGCGCAATCATGGTAAGTCTGCGCATTGTGATGACATGAATTATGCAGCAATGGCACAAGATGTTTTAGAAACGTTGAACAGCTTGAATATCGAACAGTTTTCTGTGGTTGGGCATTCAATGGGCGGTAAAGTTGCAATGACTTTAGCTCCTCTGGCTGCTGGGCGTTTACAGCAATTGGTTTTATTGGATATTTGTCCTTTTGCTTATCCTGAAAATCGTCACGATCAAATTTTTACAGCCTTGTTTGCTGTGCAAGATGCACAAGTTGAAAGTCGCCAAGCGGCAATGGAAATTATGCGTGAGCATCTTCAAGAAGAAATGGTTGTGCAATTTTTGATGAAGTCATTTAGCAAAGGGCAATGGTTATTTAACTTAAATGCGCTACATGAACATTATGCCGAAATTTTTTCATGGCAGACGGTGCATAGTGATGTCAATACTTTGTTTATTCGTGGCGGTAATTCACCTTATATTGAGTTACCTGAGCATTATGCCGCTATTCAAGCACAGTTTCCTCACGCAAAAGTTGAAACAGTCGCTCATGCAGGGCATTGGTTGCATGCCGAAAAAACAGCAGAGGTATTGGCATTCATGACTGAGTTTTTAGATTAATCTTGTCTAGTATTTTGCATCATTCGATGATCTAAAATGATCTCAGTTTTTAAGTCAATTTTAAACCAATACTTCATTTGGAGTATTGTTTTTTTCTTCACACTGATCTGCATAGATGAACGGTTTAGCTTTTATTCTCAACAATAAAAAAGAGCTGATGTTGAATCATCAGCTCTTCATTTTAAACTTAAGCAACCTTAAATTGCTTATGCTTTTTCTTCTTCATTGCCTGCAAGTTGCTTTAGCAAATGCTTTTCAAGATAGTGAATATCCATTGCTTGTTTGCAGAAGTTTTTATCTTGCAGAATTAAGTCTTTGTGCAAAGGAATGTTGGTTTTAATTCCTGTTAAGATGGTTTCATCCAAGGCTTGACGCATACGCGCAATACTGGTTTCACGATCTTTACCATGCACAATCAGTTTAGCAATCATTGAGTCGTAATACGGCGGAATGCTATAACCTTCGTAGATGTGTGAATCTACACGAACACCTGCACCACCTGGGGCATAGAAGTGTTCAATTTTACCTGGTGAAGGTACGAAGGTGGTTGGGTCTTCTGCGTTAATACGACATTCGATTGCGTGACCACGAATTTCAACCTGATCTTGCTCAATGTCTAAACCTAGACCTGCAGCAATACGCAATTGTTGTTCAATGATGTCAATGCCTGTCACCATTTCAGTTACAGGATGCTCAACCTGAACACGTGTATTCATTTCAATGAAGAAGTATTCATCATCTTCAAATAAGAATTCGAAAGTACCTGCACCACGGTATTGCATTAATTTACATGCATTAACACACGCTTCTAAAATATCGGCACGTGCTTGTTCTGGTAAGTTAGGTGCTGGCGCTTCTTCAAGAACTTTTTGGTGACGACGTTGTAAAGAACAGTCGCGGTCATAAAGGTGAATCGCGTGACCATTACCATCAGCCAATACTTGTACTTCTACGTGACGTGGCTTTTGTAAGAAACGTTCCATATAGACCGTGTCATCACCAAACCACATTTCTGCATCACGTTGAGCCGCTTGAACTGATTCAAGCAGGGTGTCTACGCGCTCTACAATACGCATACCACGACCACCACCACCAGCAGCCGCTTTTACAATGAGCGGGAAACCAATTTCTTTGGCTTCAGCTAAAGCATTGTGTGGTGTAACGGCGTGTGCTGAACCCGGTACAGTTGGTACGCCAGCTTTACGCATTGCAGTAATTGCAGAAACTTTGTTACCCATTAAGCGAATATGCTCAGGGCGTGGACCAATGAAAATGAAACCTGAACTTTCTACAATTTCAGCAAATTCGGCATTTTCGGCAAGGAAACCATAACCAGGGTGAATGGCATCTGCACCTGTAATTTCTGCTGCAGTAATAATTGCAGGAATATTCAGGTAACTTTCACTGCTCGCACCCGGACCAATACACACGGCTTCATCACAAAAGCGTAAGTGCATCAGGTCTTTATCGGCATCTGAATAGATACCCACGGTTTTGATCCCTAAAGTTTTGCAAGCTCGGGTGATGCGCAGGGCAATCTCACCACGGTTTGCAATTAAAACTTTTTGCAACATTGTGAATCCCCGAGGTCTTAAGCGCGGTAGCGGAAGAGTGGTTGACCAAATTGAATCACTTCGCCATTTTTAACTAGAATTTCTTCAATCACGCCACTTTGAGTTGCTTCAATTGGGTTCATGATTTTCATTGCTTCGATAATGCCAAGCGTTTCACCAGCAGAAACAGTTTGACCCACTTTAATAAATGGTGCTTCACCTGGGCTTGGTGCTGCATAGAACACGCCAACCATTGGAGAAGTTTCAACAGCACCACGTGGTGAAGATTTAGGTGCAGATGGTACTTCTGCAGAAGGTGCAGGCATTGCAGGAACTGCTGCCGCTACTACTGGACTGCGACGAGTTAATGCAATCGACTGATCGCCTTCTTTAACTTCAATCGCTTGTAAGTCAGATTCAATCATCAAGTCGATGAGTTTCTTGATTTTACGAATATCCATGGACAGTATTCCTAGTTTAAGATTGTGTAGTAGGTTGAATTTTTTCAAGAACAAAGTCGAGTGCTGCGGCATAGCCTTTTGCGCCTAAACCGCAAATCACACCAATGGCTTTGTCTGATAAATATGAATGATGTCTAAACGCCTCACGTGCATGCACATTCGACAAATGGACTTCAAGAAATGGAATAGCGACCCCTAACAAGGCATCACGTACCGCAACAGAGGTATGCGTTAATGCAGCAGGGTTAATAATGATATATTGTGTGCCATCTAACGCGGCTTGATGAATTCGGTCTACAATTGCGCCTTCCCAATTACTTTGGAAAGTATCTATAGAAATTGATGCTTTTTGCGCTTGTGAAATGAGCTGTTGATTTATATCCTCAAGAGTGAGGTAACCATAAACTTCGGGTTCACGCTTTCCTAGCAAATTTAGATTCGGTCCATGAATAACCAAAATGGTCGAACTCATTCCGCTTGCTCCAATAAATAATTGCAATAATACTTTGCAAGATGTCTGCAAAGTTTGCTAATTATGGCATAAAATTCCACATTTTTTTTGTAATTTGTTTAATTTGACGTAGAAAGCGTGTGCCAAAATGAGGCTCTATAATGAAAACTTTGCAGGGAATTCGCAATGTTAAAAAATTACATTTTTAGTTTTTTTTGCTGATTTTTATATTCTAAAACAACTGACCAAATCTATTCATTTGTTTTCTGTAACGACTGATCAAGCGAGTGACTTGAACTGGTTTGATTCGGAATGTCAAAGCCAGAAAACAACCAACATCAATATCGCATTTCTTTATAGCATGATATTTCGTTGCTGTTTATAAAAAATGGCGATTCCATTTTTTCAGTTCATTCAAAGTAGATGACCACACAAACTGCAGTGGATCATCTAATACGTTTTGTGATCATCGTTCAAGTGGTTATGGATTCGATAGAAAGATCATTTCGATAATAAGATATTTTAAAAATTCAACTTTATTTAAATAAAACATGAGCTTAAATGGAATGCTTTGATTGATATATTTATCTATATTTTAGTCTGGAATAGATGCTCCTACGCTGCGTATTATATTTTGAGTGGGGTGCTGTTGGTTTTATGTACACTTTAATTAAGTTGTAGATTGATCACAAGACCAAGCACATGCACGATCTGCACGGATATCTACCTCATTTAAAAATATGACGTGGTATCGAACAAAAAAACGGTGATGAAAGTTTCAGCAATTTTTTTCTAGCCAATGTTCTTCTACTCAATAGCCCGCAGCATCTACATCATAGATAAAATTTTAGAACGCATTGACCTTTTATTTCAAAAATCACCTTAAAAATGGCGTTATCGTAAAGTAGAGCAATATGTTCGGTATTGGCAAAAGTTAAGTGATCTTGTTCTGAATCTTGCTTTATTTGCTGTTAAAGCTCAGAAAAGCTTAATCCGTCTGTTGTTTCTCTGTTGCAGAAGGTGCTGCATCAAAACTGACAATCACTTTTAAACCTTGCGGTTGGTTAGCCTGAAATTGAAGTAGGTAGCCATATTGCTCTAATAATACTTTGACTAGAGTTAGACCTAAGCCATAGCCTTGTTTATGCGCAGATTTACGCCAAAAACGCTGAGTCAGAATGGTAAAATCATCTTCATTCAGGCTTTTGCCTTGGTCTGCAATGATCAATTGCAGGTCTTGCATATAAATTTGAATGTTTGGCGCATCCTCTGCATGCAAATAAGCATTTTGAATCAAGTTTTTCAGTACCATGTGCAACGCAGGCGCTGGAATATTAATGTGTTGTGCTACCAAACTCGCCCAATCAATCTGTAATTTCGCTGATAAATTGGGATATTCCACAGTCAGTTCCGACAAGACTGTTTCTAATACGCTACGCATATCTGCATGGCTATGTGCCGCTTGAATACCTGCTTCAGTTTGACTGAGCAATAACAGTTGTTCCAAAAGTTGTTGATAACGTTGGATGCTGCGTTCTGCGTGTTTTAAATTGTCGATGACTTTGGCTGTATCTTGGGCAGATGCGGTTTGATTCAACATCAATTGGCTCAGTTGCACATGCGTTTTAATAGCCGTTAACGGCGTGCGCAGTTCATGCGCAGCAAATGCACTAAAGTTTTTTTCGTGTTCCAGACTTTTATGTAGGCGTTCAATCAGCATCAATAAGTTATCGACAAAAGGCTGAATTTCTTTAGGAATTTTTTGTGATCTCAGTTCAATTAAATAACGAGAAGCTTCATCTAAAGATTGTTTTTTCTGAATTAAGTGGCGGGTGATGTGATCGAGCGGTAAAAACTCCAGACGGATAATCCACAAAATTAGCAAAATACAAATAATCAAAGTAAGCAGTAAAGGAATCAGTACCGACTGTAAAATTTGTTTAAGTAGGTTTTGCCGTAACTGAATTTTTTCAGCCACCACCACCTGAACTTCACCTTCACGCAGTACATAACTACGCCATTGCAGTCCATTTTCTGTCCATGTGCTGAAACCGACTTGTTGGTTTTTTAAATTTTTCGGTGCGCCTTGAGTGCGTGCAATCACATGCTGTGGTAATGAAACATCGGCACGGAAAATAGAGACTTCACAAGCAATTAAACTATGTAGCAAGGCATTTTCTGATTCGGCATGCAAACTTTCTGTGAGTTGTTCTAGGGGCAGTTGCTGAATCAGGCGGGCGACCATACGGGCTGAGGTAGAAAGTCGTTCATCCAGCGTATTTTGTAAGCGTTGTTCCAAGTCATGGTAGAGCCATGCAAAGACAATCACCCACAGCAAAATAAATGCACAGCTGATGGTCGATACCAAACGCCATTTCAGACTGTAGTTTTTCATGTCAGCAGCTCAGGTTTAAAGATGTAGCCGACACCACGCACCGTTTGAATAAAATCGGGGTGAATTTTATGCCGTAAATGGTAGATATGCACATTTAAGGCATTGCTTTCGATACTGTCTTGAAAGCCATACACTTTATCTATCAGTTCTTCATTTTTTAAGATTTGGTTCGGATGCCGTAAAAAGGTTTCCAATAGGCTATATTCACGGCGTGAAAGCTGAATGTTTTGTGAATGCCAACTGACTTCTTGTGTATCGAGGTTCATGTGTAACTGACCACTTTGCAGTTGGTTCGATGAATAACCACGATGACGGCGGCTTAATGCATATACACGGGCAATCAGTTCATTTAATTCAAAAGGTTTAGTTAGGTAGTCATCTGCTCCTAAGTTGAGCGCCTGTACGCAGTCTTGAGTATGATTCCGCGCGGTTAATACCAATACTGGAATATGAATGGCATCTTTACGCCAGTTTTCGAGTAACTGTAAACCATCTTGGTCAGGCAGACCTAAATCGAGCAGGCACAGATCTACCGCACTATGACGTATGAAGTAATCGGCATCGCGCGCGTTATTCACGTGTTCGACTGAAATACTTAAAAATTCGAGTGCTGCCACAATACTTTGGGCAATATAAGGATCATCTTCCACCAAAACGACGAACATATTTGCTCCTATACCACAGTCAGCCCAATATATGACACATCTCGATCACGCCACAAATTTAGATTAGGCACCTACAATGCTCAAGTTTACAAAGAAAAATCTTTATTAATGTTCTCTTAATCTACACTTACCGATAATACAGTCAGTTTTTTAATTTTTAGTATAAATACATGATTTTTATTCGCGTCATTGCTTATTTTGTGTTGAGTCTGTGTGCGGTGTGGGTCAATGCTGCCAATGAATTTTTAGCGTCCGATCAAGCTTTTAAGTTTCAGGCGACGTCATTGTCTGAACAAACGATTGAACTGAAATGGGATGTCGCACCGCATTACTATTTATATCACGATCAATTCAAAGTCAGTCAGGCTCAAAAGCCGCTTGCTTTTAAATTGCCTGCAGGGCAGGAAAAAGATGATCCGACTTTCGGGCTGACACGTGTGCATTATGGGCAAGTGACAACACAGATTCAGGTGAAGCCTAATCAGCAATATCAAATTACTTGGCAAGGCTGCGCTGAAGATGGTTTGTGTTATCCCGTACAGCGTAAAACGATTCAAACCGATGCCGATGGTTTATTACCACAGCATAATTTAAGTGCGGGCAAAGGTAATTTACTTCAGCAACTCAATCAGAATAATCAGGCTGCTTTAAACACTAACTTAAATGATGCAGATAAGCATCAAGCCAATGGTTCTAGTACACAAAAACAAGTTACGACAACTGCAAATACTGTAACGACAAAAGAACTCAAACTTGAACAGCAAACGCTAGAAAACAAAGCACAGCTTGCTGAAAATGCGGTTGCTGTAACACAAGCTGATCCTAAACTTACCCCTGAACCAGTAGAAAACGTTGATTTAGCAAATTCCTTAGAGATTGAAAATACAGATATGGCGTTGACAGACAATACATTCGCTGCATCAGCCAATTCAAGCAATACGGAAACAGCCAGTAGTACGAGTCTGAATCAGCAATGGAACAATGATCAATTTTTCCTGAATATATTGTCTGGGCAAGGGTTGTTACTGAATGCGTTTATCTTTTTAGGTTTTGGGGTATTACTGGCTTTTTTACCGTGTTCATTGCCGCTGATTCCAATTCTTTCTGGCATTTTGGTGCAGCGCAATACAGGCTATAAAGCGGCAGCAATTGCGATCACCTTTATCGTCAGTATGGCGCTAGTCTATGGCTTGATGGGCGTTGTTGCGTCACACATTGGTTATAGCGTACAGCGTTGGTTCCAAAATCCCGTAGTGATTGCAGTTTTTGCTATGTTGTTTGTGCTCTTTGCTTTAAACCTGTTTGGACTGTATCAGTTGTCATTACCACAAGCAGTGTTACAGCGTTTAGATCGTATTCAGCAATATCAAAAAGGCGGTACTTTATTGGGTGCGGGCGTTATGGGGGTGATTTCTGCACTGATTGTCGGGCCATGTATGAGTGCGCCTTTAGCGGGAGCATTGCTGTACGTCTCACATTTGGATCAAGCAGCATTGGGTGGTTTATATTTGTTCCTGCTCGGTTTAGGTATGGGAATTCCTTTACTTATTGCCAGCGTGTTTGGCGCGAAATATTTGCCAAAGCCAGGTTTGTGGATGGAACGGCTAAAATTTAGCTTTGGTTTTATCATGTTGGCAATGGCTTTGTATTTTGCTCGTCCGCTATTTTCTGTGACTTGGTACTATGTTGCTTTTGCTGTGGTGTTATTTGCCTTCGCTGCATATTTAATTGCAATTTTGCGCCACGTGTTACATCGTCCACAGCGTTTTTCGTTATTGGCTTTGGCGGCAGTAATCGCCAGTAGTGGAATTTGGCATGTCAATCAGAGTATTGCCAGTGTCAATGCGCAGGTACAAGCAGACCAATTACAGCCATGGATCAAAGTACGCACAGAACAAGAGTTGAATGCAGCTTTGGCCGCACATGCTCATCAAAAGATTGTGATTGATGTCTATGCCGATTGGTGTGTGGCGTGTCAGCCGATTGAGCGTGATGTGATTCCTCGTACCGATGTGCAAGATGCTTTAAAGCATGTGGTGCGGATTAAACTCGACTTAACCGAACAGCATCCTTCACAAGATGCCTTATTGAAAAAATGGCAGATTTTAGGGCCGCCAACGTTGTTATTTTTGGCAGATCCACAACGGGAACAACGTGAATTGCGTCTAACAGGTGCTTATAACGCAGCGCAATTGATTCAAAATATTCATCAACTGCAAGAGGCTGCGCCATGATTCAATCCGCAGTCTTGCAGTTAGGCATGTTGATGATTCCATGGCCATTGGTGTTTTTATTGCTAGGACTGATTGTCGTCTTTGCAATGGGTAAATTTTTTCAGCGTCGTTATACATGGAATGCACAGACTTGGACAGGTTATCAGGATGCATTATGGAATGCGCTGTGGATTGGTGCTTTAGTTGGGCGGGCAGTTTTTGTGTTGCAGCATTATGAGCTGTACTTTGCCAACCCGATTGATATTTTAAAAATTCAGGACAAAGGCTTTCATCTGATTGCCGCAGTTATGGCAGGTGTGGCGTGGTTTGTCTGGAAAAATCGCGCTATTCAACGTGTTGTTCTGGCATGGGCAGTTGCGCTCTTTATTACAGTACAAGTTGTAGGTTGGAGTCTTATCCAACCTTTGCAGACGCAGCATGCCTATCCCAATCTAGTATTGCACAACCTAGCGCAACAACCTCAAGATTTAGCTCAATTTTCAGGGCAGCCCACGGTGATTAATCTCTGGGCGACTTGGTGTCCAGTTTGTCATCGTGAAATGCCTGTTATGCAACAAGCACAGCAAGATTTCCCTGAGGTCAATTTTGTATTTGCCAATCAAGGCGAATTTGCAGCAGAGATTCAAGCCTATTTACAGAAACATCGATTTCAGTTTGAACACGTGTTATTAGACCCTGCAGCTCGTTTAGGACAACACTTCAATATGTTCGGTTTGCCAAGTACTTTGTTTTTTAATGCACAAGGAGAATTGGTCGATCATCACATGGGTGAATTGACCAAGCTGATGCTGCAGCATTATCTGAAAAAAATACAAGCGAATCCATAAACGCGCTCTTAACGATTTGAAAGAAAACCCGCCGTGAAGCCAAAATTAAGGACAATCAATATGACATCAAACATCAAAAATAACATGCTGAAACTGGCGATAGGTATGAGTCTTGCCAGTAGTGTGAGTATGCTGCAAGCACAGGACAACCTCAAACAGCACATTGAAAAAGAAGGTTTTAAGTTTGTGCAACAAATTCAAGCACCTGCACAAATGACAGGTTGGGCAGGGCATATTGAACAAAGTCCTGCGACAGTGTTTATTTCCAATGATCAGAAATACTATATTGTAGGCACTTTGTTTGATGCACAAGGCAATAATTTAACCGTCGATGCTTTAGACCGTTATGTGAAAAAGTCGGTACTTGAAGATGTGTGGCAAAGTCTGGAACACGCTACTTGGATTCAGGATGGGCAAACCAGTGCTGAAAAAATTGTCTACGTGTTTTCAGACCCGAATTGTCCGTATTGCCATACCTTTTGGAAGCAGGCACGTCCGTGGGTAGAATCTGGCAAAGTTCAGTTAAGACATATTATTGTGGCGGTGATCCGACCTGAAAGCAAAGGGCAGGCCGCGACTTTATTAATGGCGAAAAACCCACAGCAGACCTTTAATGCGTTCCATCGTCAATACGGACAAAAAAAGCTGATCGAGCAAAAAACTGTGCCTGTACATGTAGAAAAAACCTTAGAACAGAATCAGGCACTGATGGATAAATACGAGTTCTTTGCCACACCTGTTGTGCTTTGGAAAAATAAACAGGGCGAATTACAGTCGGTACAAGGAATGCCAAAATCTATGAAAGATGTGTTTGAGTGATTTTAAAAATTTCCGAGCAAATATCTAACTGAATATTCAAATCTAAAGCGCAAAAAAGCTTGCTCTAATTGCATTGGAGCAAGCTTTTTGATGTAAAAGATTCAGTCTTTTATTTCTGAATACGAATCGCAAATTGAATGACGTGGGATTTGCCCTGATGCAGTTTGCCTTCTGAGCGTTCTACATCGCCCACAAAGAAATGAATCAGATGATCGTGTTTAAAATGGCTTAAAAACTCGATAGGATCGTACAGCATTTCTACTGCACGTGGGCCGCCCGTTTTATATTCTAGCTGACGAGTAGAATACAGCTCACCAACAAATAAACCGCCGTTGACCAAAGTTTCGCGCACGCCATTTAACACTTTTTGCTGTGTTTCAGGGTTAAAGTGACCAAATACGCAAATCACGTTGTCATATTGATTCGCTGGCCAATTCACCTGACTTAAATCTTGCTTTCGTGTATTTAGACTTAAACCACGTTGCTGTGCATAGCCTTGGGCCTTATCTAAAGCAACTTGCGAGTAGTCCCACAAATCTGCTTCAAATGCTTGCCCATTGGCTTGTGCCAAAGCGGCCAAATATAACAAGTTACGACCTTCACCTTCGGCCAAGCCCAAAGTTTTGCCGTGAATAGACAGTTTTTGCGTAATGTCCTGAATGAACGCATTGGCTTGTTCACCATAAATATGGTCATGTTGGCTGTAGCGTTCATCCCATTCATTATGGATATTTAACATAGTTTCGACTCGGTAAATAATTTGATGCTGTTATTCGGCTGTAGATGGAGAAAACTCTTTAAATGCTGCCACGGCGTTTGCGGCATACATGAGTGATGGGCCACCGCCCATATAAACAGCAATACCTAAAATTTCATTCAATTCTTCAAAAGTCATGCCCATTTTGACCAAAGTTCTGACGTGAAAACCGATACAACCATCACAGCGTTGTGCCACACCAATTGCAAGCGCAATAAACTCTTTGGTTTTGGCATCAATTACGCCGTCTTTCATCGCAACTTGTGATAGGGCATTAAAGCTTTTAAGTAAATCGGGAGATTGTTCTTTCATAGATTTGATATTAGACGAAATTTCAGCAGTGAGTTCGGTATATTTCATGTTGTTTCACCATCAAGCAGATTAGAACCTAAAGACAATATACCATACATTTAAATATATTATGTTTATATATATTAATTAGAAGCTTTGCTTAAATTCAGTAAATCTGTATTTATAGCATTATCAATTCACCTAAATCACTTTATAATGTTGTCGCATATTCTGGAGTCGCTATTATACCGTTGCGATGACTTCAAACCTCATTTTTAAGTCTTATTCTCCCTCTTGATTCGGCTTATAAATCAATATTTTATAATTTTGTGTCTGAGTAGGCACATACAATAGGTGCCTGCATGGAAATTAAAGTCAATTATTTAGACAACTTGCGTCTTGAAGCTAAATTTGACGATTTTACCGTCATTGCCGATCAGCCCATCCGTTATAAAGGCGATGGTTCTGCGCCAGGCCCATTTGACTATTTCCTTGCGTCATCTGCATTGTGTGCTGCGTATTTCGTGAAGGTTTATTGCCAATCACGAGATATTCCAACCGATAATATCCGTTTATCTCAAAACAATATTGTCGATCCTGAAAACCGCTATAAGCAGATTTTTAAAATTCAGGTGGAATTGCCTGCAGATATTTCTGAAAAAGACCGTCAGGGGATTTTACGTTCTATTGACCGTTGTACCGTAAAGAAAGTCGTGCAAACAGGCCCTGAGTTTGTGATTGAGCAAGTTGAAAGTATTGATGCCGATGCACAAGCTTTGCTGATGCCGAACTTGACTTCATCTCAAGCGACTTTTATTGCTGGTAAAGATTTACCGCTTGAAGAAACTATTGCCAATATGTCGGGTATTTTGGCAGGTTTGGGCATGAAAATTGAGATTGCCTCATGGCGTAATATCGTACCCAATGTCTGGTCATTACATATTCGTGATGCGCAATCGCCAATGTGTTTTACCAATGGTAAAGGCGCAACCAAAGAAAGTGCATTAGCATCTGCTTTGGGTGAATTCATTGAACGTTTGAACTGTAACTTCTTCTATAACGATCAGTTCTGGGGTGAAGAGATTGCCAATGCCGAATTTGTGCATTATCCAAATGAAAAATGGTTTAAGCCTGGCCCAAATGGTGAATTGCCTAAAGAAATTTTAGATGAATATTGCTTAGAAATTTATGATCCTGAAGATGAGTTGCTGGGCACACATTTATATGACACCAACTCAGGCAATACTGAACGTGGTATTTGTTCATTGCCATTTGTGCGTCAATCCGATGGTGAAACGGTATATTTCCCATCAAATTTAATTGAAAACTTATATTTAAGTAACGGGATGAGTGCAGGTAACACGCTTGCAGAAGCTCAAGTGCAGTGTTTATCTGAAATTTTTGAACGTGCAGTGAAGCGTGAAATTATTCAGGAAGAAATGAGCCTGCCTGATGTACCGCAAGAAGTTTTGGCAAAGTATCCAAGTATTGTGGCAGGTATTCAGGCTTTAGAAGAACAAGGTTTCCCAGTATTGGTGAATGATGCGTCTTTAGGCGGTCAATTCCCTGTCATGTGTGTGACCTTAATGAACCCGCGTACAGGCGGTGTTTTTGCTTCGTTTGGTGCACATCCAAACTTTAAAGTCGCTTTAGAGCGCAGCTTAACTGAACTATTGCAAGGGCGTAGTTTTGAAGGTTTAAATGATTTACCACAGCCGACCTTTAGCACGAATGCGGTAACTGAGCCGAATAACTATGTTGAACACTTTATTGATTCTAGTGGTGTAGTGTCTTGGCGTTTCTTTAGCGCGCAGGCAGACCATGAATTTGTAGAGTGGGATTTCACCAACAATGGTCAATATAGCAATGTCGAAGAAGCTGAGGCTTTATTTGCGATTTTAGAAGAAATGGGCAAAGAATCCTATATGGCGATTTATGAACATTTAGGTGCAACTGCTTGCCGAATTTTAGTCCCTGATTATTCAGAAGTGTATTTGGTAGAAGACCTGATTTGGGATAATACCAATAAAGCTTTGCTGTACCGTGAAGACATTTTAAATCTGCACCGTTTGGATGATGAGCAACTTGAAGCTTTAGTTGAGCGTTTGGAAGAATGTGAGCTAGATGACTATACCGAAATCAAAACCTTAATTGGCATTGAATTTGATGACAATACCGTTTGGGGGCAGCTCACCATCCTCGAATTAAAATTGTTGATTTATTTGGCATTAGAACAGTTTGAAGAAGCGAAAGATTTAGTCGAAGCATTCTTACAATACAACACCAATACCGTAGAACGTGGCTTGTTCTATCAATGTATGAATGTCGTGCTTGAAGTTATTTTAGATGATGAAATGGATATTGCCGATTATGAGGTCAATTTCCGCCGTATGTTTGGCAATGAACGTATGGATGCAGTCATGGGTTCTGTTGAAGGCACAGTACGTTTCTATGGTCTAACCGAAACCAATATGCAGCTTGAAGGTTTAGATCGTCATTTACGTTTAATCGACAGCTACAAAAAACTGCATAAAGCACGTGCCAAGTTTGTTGGGCTGAATAAAGACTAATCTTGCAGAAGTAGAACGCTGTTCTGATTTGAATCACCGTCCAAGAAAAAGACTCGGCTTTAAAAGTCCGAGTCAGGTATTATGGCAACAACATGGTGTTGCATTTCAAATGCTATCTA
>NZ_JAYJLK010000048.1:0-17063 GCF_051948795.1 Acinetobacter sp. Lyrl_1 | reverse complement strand
TAAAGCCTTTCTAGTACGAAATGGAATGTTAAAATTACCTAATTTAAGTATTGAGAATGCAATAAATATTTTTAAAAGACATAAAGAGGCTATTCTTCATAATATAGAAGAAGTTAATATTCAATCAGGTAAAATTCAAAAAGAGTATTCAGGAGAAGAACTTGATCATAAAAATAAACAAATTGAAAAAATATTAGATAAATATAATTGGTTAAAAGACTATCATAATAGGGAGTGTGAAAAGTTGTCTTGGGTACATGAGTATAAAATTTAAAAAAAAGGGTAGTGTTCAAAAAACTGTGTCATTTCCTTAAACTGTTAAAAACAGGAATGATGCATTATGGCAACTACATTTGATTTTGAAACAGCCTTAAAACAACTCCAGTCAGGACAAGCACTGACTGGAGAAAATGGCATACTCACCCCTTTAATTAAACAGCTGACCGAAGCTGCTCTTGAAGCAGAAATCGAGAATTACATTGAAGCGAATCCGAAACAAGGTAATCGCCGCAATGGCTATACTCGCAAGACAGTAAAATCTACATCAGGTTCATTTGAGCTTGAAACCCCTAGAGATCGAAATGGTGAATTTGAGCCACAGTTAGTTAAAAAGAACCAGACCAAATTATCAGAAGAAATTGACAATAAAATCATATCACTCTATGCACTTGGTATGAGCTATCGTGATATTCAAAAGCATGTTGCTGATATGTATGGATTGGAGATTTCAGATGGTGCTATCACCAATATTACAGATAAGCTCCTCCCTCAGTTACAAGCATGGAAACAACGCCCACTCGATACAATTTATCCCTTTGTTTGGTTAGATGCCATACATTACAAAGTGAAGGATAAAGGTGTTTATGTGAGCAAAGCGATCTATACCATTTTAGCTTTAAATGTTGAAGGTAAGAAGGAACTACTCGGCTTGCATTTGTCGGAAAGCGAAGGGGCGAACCATTGGCTTAGTGTACTGACAGACCTACAAAATCGTGGTGTTCAGGATATTCTGATTGCCTGCCTTGCGAAGCAGCGCTTCTCAGGACTAAAAGGTTTCCCCGAAGCCATAGCAGCGATTTACCCTCAAACAGAAATACAACTGTGTATCGTTCATCAAATCCGTAATTCTTTACGCTATGTTGCCAGTAAAGATCAGAAGGCATTTATGGCTGATTTAAAGCCAATTTACCGTGCTGATACCAAAGGGGCGGCAGAAGTAGCACTGGATGAGCTAGAAGAAAAATGGGGCGAAAAATATGGTGTGGTCATTCAGTCATGGCGTACCAAATGGCATCTACTATCCGCCTATTTCAAATACCCTAAAGCGATTAGGAAGCCGATTTACACCACCAATGCCGTTGAAGCCGTACATCGTCAATTCCGCAAACTAACCAAAACCAAAGGAGCTTTCCCCAATGAGGATAGTCTGATGAAATTGCTGTATATTGGTATTCAACAGGCATCAGAAAAATGGACAATGCCTATTCAGGAATGGGGACAAACGATTACTCAATTATCCATTTACTTTGAAGGTCGATTAGATGATATAATTAAAATCTAGTCAAATTTACTGACACAGAATTTTGAACGCCCTCAAAAAAAGCCCCTCAAGGGGTTTTCTTTACTATTCAGGTAGACAATTTTGAATTAATTCAATAATTCTTGGATTAGGTTTTGCTTTTATTCGCTCACCAGTGGTAAGAGATACAACAATTTTCCATTTATTTATATCCCTTTTTTTTATCCCATCTCTAATCAAATCTGGTACCCAAATATTTTTAATAGTATTTACCTCAATTGCCCATCGCGCAACTTCACTATAATTAATCATTTTAGGTAATGGGGTTGTTATAGGATTAGGGTTTAACGGAGCAAGTAAATGCGTTCGTTTACTAATTTGCCAACTAATATTTTGGATAATTACTGATCTATTTCCATTGTTGGTAATTTCGATATTTACATAGTGATCATCATCATTATAATTTCGACCATTACCAATTAAGAAAATTAAATTAGAATTAATAAGTAGGCTTACTTTGGTATTTTGGTGAGCTAAATATAATGAAGTGATAACAGCAGCGATAGTTCCAATTGATGCGAGCCAAGTACCAATCATTGACCAAAATGAGAGATCGGTGGTCGTTAAACCAAAGTAGGTTGTTTCCATCCCTAATCCCTAAAACTCTCACTTCTAGGAATAGAGTACCAATAGCGAATTTTCTCGCCATTATTCAAGGTTTCAATATTTATGAGTTGATATTGGGGATGTGTGAAAAAAATTTTCGAGATCATCTGTAATACTCGGTCTTGACGACTATGTAATGACTCATTTTCATAATCCTCAACGCAATTTAAGTCATTAAAATATATTGAGCGCCCAGAATTAGTATTAGAACTTAGTAGTGACGCCTCAAGAATATTAACAATCTCACCATTCATTGTTCTATTGTTTGCCTTAGCCCTTTCTTCCAGAGTGGACTTTAATTCTTGAGACAATCTAATTTTTAGTTGCGCATCTTCAGTCATGACAAAACTCCGTTGTTGATGTGATCAAAAATAACAGATTGACACAAGAACCTCAATGGTTTAATTTTGGTTTAAATATAGACCAAAATATATTTGGTTATTAAAAAGCCCCTACAACTTGGCGGAAGAGGGGCTCCTATCTAATCCCTACCAGGAGAAAAGACATGACAAGTCTAACACAAATCAATGATACTCAAGTATCCATCATTAATTTTAAATCTACTCCAGTTGTTACTACCGAAATGCTTGCCGATTTCTACGGTGCGGACATAAAAAATATTCAGAATAATTTTCTACGCAATACAGATCGCTTTGTTGAAGGTATGCATTTCTTTAAATTGGTTGGGCAAGAGTTAAGGGAGTTTAAAAAATCACTAACCCTCTCAAAGATGGTTAGTCCCAATGCGAGACATTTAGTTCTATGGACAGAACGTGGCGCAGCCAGACATGCCAAAATGCTTGATACCGACCAAGCATGGGATGTATTCGGACAACTGGAAGATTGCTATTTCCATCGTCAGGAAATTTTAGCCAAAACCCACAAATCAGAGCGTGAACCACTGACCAATGCTGTGAATATGCTCGTGGCTAAAACCAAGCACTTGAATTACTCAGAAGCATACAAACTTGTGCATCAACGCTTCAATGTAGAGCATATAGAAGATATTCCGTATGAAGCTATACCAGTGGCAGTGGAATACGTGCATCACTTAATAGCGTTATTCTCCCAAGCAGAGAAAAGCCAAACTGCTATTTCAGATCGGTCACGTTCAATCGCACTGCATGCGCTTTGGCTCAATCACTGGTGGACAGAGTTTGGAGATGTGATCCGCAAGATCAGCCCAGTCATGGGACATGGTATCCACGATCATTTTAAATTTGCTGCAGAAGATGCACGGCAGATTGTAGGTAGGGAAGTCTATATGCCAATTTATGAGTTGGCGCAAAGACATGATTGGCATAAGGGCGGGATAGGCTACAAAGCACTGTCAGAATGCCGCAGTTTAAACCCCGTCATTTAGTGACATCTAGCCACCTTCGGGTGGCTTTTTTATTCCTATTTTCCCCAAAATTCCACTGTCAATTAAGTCAATAAATTTTTAGCCTGAAAAAATCATATTGTGAAAATATTGTGAAAATTTTGTGAATTTGATTTTTTAGCTAAATAATTAAACCCAGATCATTGCACTTTTCAGCTAAAATATATGCGATGATAAACTTAATTTATATTAAATCCTTAATCTGTAAATGACTGATTCTAAAATAGAAACCCACCCACTAGAACCCTTTTTACCCGCCAATGCTAAGCTGTTAATGTTGGGTAGTTTTCCTCCGCCAAAAAGCCGCTGGAAAATGGATTTTTACTATCCGAATTATCAAAATGATATGTGGCGAATTTTGGGCTTATGCTTTTTTCAAGATAAAAACTACTTTTTAGATTTAGAAGCTAAAAATTTTCATCTTCATAAAATTATTGATTTTTTAAACACCACTGGCATTGCTATTTCAGATACGGCGCAGCAGGTGATTCGCTTAAAAGGCAATGCATCAGACAAATTTTTACAGATTGAAAAACCAATGGATATTGCAGCACTTTTAAGCAAGATACCTTTATGTCAAAGCATTATGACCACAGGCGATAAAGCGACTGATACACTCATGTTATCTATGCCTGAATCTGCCGAAAAACCTCAAATTGGGCAGGCGACACATTGCTATTTTGCCAAGCGTGAGCTGCATTTATATCGGATGCCTTCATCTTCACGAGCCTATCCTTTAGCTTTAGAGAAAAAGGCAGAAGCGTATTTTAACTTATTTAAAGAAATAGGCTTACTATAAGTAACTTTAAATAATTGTAGACAGTGATGGCAGAGAAAGAAAAATACGCTTCCATAATTAATGTCTATCTATTGTCATTACATCATCCATTCAATAGGGAATAATGAAACTGTTTTCATCATAAAACGCTGAAACTGTGTGGTTCCAGGATCATGATGATACGTTTGAATACTGCCATCTGCCTGATGATCTAACCAAATAATTTGACCGTTTTCGTCTAATTGCAGTTCATACGCAATTTGTGGCAAATAGCGGTCTAAAGATTGAGAAACATCGTTTTGCAATTGTTCAGACTCTAACACCAAGCCAACTTCGGTATTTAATTTTGCAGAACGAGGATCAAGGTTAAAAGAACCTACAAAGACCATGCCATCTATATCAAAGAATTTGGCATGTAAACTCGAGGCGTTTTTGCCTTTGGCAGGAATTACGTTACCCGTTGCAACTTCATACCAAGTACGCTTTTTTCGTTCAATATAAGGCTTAAATTCATATAAACGAATACCTGATTTAAGTAAATCTACGCGATACTGCTGATAAAATGCATGTACCAAAGGCACATCATTGGCTAAAAATGAATTGGTCAATACACGTATCTGTATTCCTTTTTCAGCCAGTTGAGTGAGTGTTTTAAGACCATCTTCTGTTGGGACAAAATAGGCAGAAACCAGTTCTAAATGTTGTTTGGGCTCACCCATTAACTTTAACATTTGTTTGTAAATCAGTTGCTCGCCTTGAGCTGTACCCCGAATTTTATTCGGAGAATCTGCCACAAAATGCGCACGTACCCACTGTACAGGATGTTGTTCTAATTTGATGCTGACTTCTTCTTGCGCGTTAGCCACACGTTCACGAATTTTATCTTTATATTTGGCATTTAATTCATAGCGATTACGCAATTCTCTCAATTGCAACGCGTTGCCTGTGCCTAATAATTGCTTTACTGAATAGCTTAGTTCGTCATTCCAAAACTCTAAAAACACGGCATTGGCTTGGGGGACAGCACTGCCATAGAATAGAATATCCATATCAGTAAATTGAAAATTTTCACTGGCATCAAAATATTCACGGCTAATATTACGCCCACCTGTCACGGCAATCGCCCCATCGGCAATAATTAGTTTATTGTGCATACGGCGATTGATTTGTTTAAAACGAAACAAATAATCCATCACACGAAAATGCCGATATTTGTACGGATTGAAAATTTTTATTTCAAAATTAGGATGCTGAGCAAGCCGTTTTAAGGTTGGATCAAGTTGCGTACCATTTTGATCATCAATTAATAAACGAACTTTTACACCACGATCTGCTGCTTTGAGCAGTTCAGCCAACATCAACTGACCAATTAAATCATCTTCCCAAATGTAATATTGTAAATCTAAATGGTGCTGTGCTTTTTGAATCAAATATAAACGCGAGGCGATGCTACTAAAGGCATCATTTAGAGAAAGATACGCTGTTAAATTTTGGGATAAATGTGCATCAATTTCCTGACCATTCAGCCAATGATCTACATAATGCTCAACAGGGCTATCTTTGCTCGCTTGATTCATCGGTAAACTGCATCCTGTCAGTAAAATAGCGAAAAAAGCCAACATTCCAAGCCAGTAACAAGGTCTTTGGATCTTCATGATTATTCTTAAGTCATTCTGTATTTATACATGGAGATTATCCTCATGTTAATGCTTGAAACTCTGAATAGAAAGAGGGTATTGTGAGAGTCTGTTGATATTTTATAAATAGCTTGCGAGATATCTCTCTCACATCGCAAACATAGACGAATTGTCAGCAGCCCCTTATCATCTGTTAATGTATTTTTTAGGGATAATTTGCTCATGAAATCACGTGCAGCCGTCGCATTTGGCCCAGGTCAGCCGCTTGAAATTGTTGAAATTGATGTTGCACCGCCGCAGGCTGGAGAAGTCTTGGTCAAAATTACCCACACAGGGGTATGCCATACCGATGCATTTACCTTATCGGGTGAAGATCCTGAAGGTGTTTTCCCTGCAGTTCTTGGCCATGAAGGTGCAGGTATTGTGGTTGAAGTTGGTGAGGGTGTGACCAGTGTTCAACCAGGCGATCATGTGATTCCGCTTTACACAGCAGAATGTGGCGAATGTTTATTCTGTAAATCTGGTAAAACCAACCTATGCGTTTCCGTACGTGCGACACAAGGTAAAGGTTTAATGCCTGATGGCACGACACGTTTTTCTTATAATGGACAACCGATTTATCACTACATGGGCTGTTCAACCTTTAGTGAATATACGGTAGTTGCTGAAGTATCTTTAGCAAAAATTAATCCTGAAGCCAATCATGAGCAAGTTTGCTTATTAGGTTGCGGTGTTACAACTGGTTTAGGTGCAGTTAAAAATACTGCAAAAGTCCAAGAAGGCGATACCGTTGCGGTATTTGGCTTAGGTGGTATTGGTTTAGCAGTTGTGCAAGGTGCGCATAAAGCCAAAGCCAGCCGTATTATCGCCATTGATACCAACCCAGAGAAATTCAAATTGGCAGAACAATTTGGTGCAACCGAATTCTTAAATCCAAAAGATTATGACCGCCCAATTCAGGAAGTCATTGTTGAAAAAACAGGTTGGGGCGTAGATCATTCTTTTGAATGTATTGGAAATACCAATGTGATGCGTTCCGCTTTGGAATGTGCGCATCGTGGTTGGGGACAATCCATTATTATTGGTGTTGCAGGTGCAGGTCAGGAAATTTCAACTCGTCCATTCCAATTGGTGACAGGTCGTACTTGGAAAGGAACTGCGTTTGGTGGTGTAAAAGGTCGTTCGCAATTGCCAGGCATGGTTGAAGAAGCCATGAAGGGTGATATTCAACTCGAACCATTTGTAACGCACACCATGGGGCTAGACCAAATTAATGAAGCCTTTGATTTAATGCATGAGGGTAAATCTATTCGTAGTGTGATTCATTTTGATCAATAATGAGTAACGCGCTTAAATAAAGACCCAACAAAAACCAAGCTTCGGCTTGGTTTTTTTAACCCCTGGATTCGCTAAAACAGCAGCTTAATTTTAATAAATACATCCAATAAAAATTATTTTACAAAAAGGATTGCCAAACGGAACAATACAGCGTATTTTAATTTTAACAGCTCATTTTTTGATGAAAACAAGATGTTAAAGCAACCTTTAATCGCAAACGCTTATATTACTTTTGGCAGTTTCAATGATTGCCTGAGTCGCGTTCGGGCAAAAGGTTGCCCACCAGTTGATACCTGATCGGCAACCCTGATCAGGTTTTTTTATGTCTGGTGTTTTGAATTTTATAGGTTTTTCGGAGATTTAATCATGTACAACGTTAATTATTCATACTTTAGCAACTTTTATTGGTTTTACTTTAGTCAATCTATGACTCAAACCTTGCAATCCATTAGACCCATAACGCTGAAATAAATGATCGGACTGTAAAAAAGAGAAACAGTCCAAAGGAACAGACCAATGAATGCTTTAAATACTGCTTTACAACAACAGACCAACAATACTGAAATTAGTTTAAGTTTACCGCATCAACTCAAAGCGCAACTCCCACTTTCATCTGCGCTAAAACAACAAATCGCACAACATCGACAGATTATTCAGAACATTTTAGCGGGCACAGACCCTCGCTTATTGGTCATTACAGGACCTTGTTCAATTCATGATCCGCAAGCAGCACTCGAATACGCAGAAAAATTAAAACAATTACAAAGCCAAGTTTCAGATCAAATTTTCTTGGTGATGCGCGCCTATATCGAAAAGCCACGTACTACGGTAGGCTGGAAAGGCTTTTTGTATGACCCAGACTTAGATGGCTCTGCAAACATGCAATTAGGCTTAGAAAAATCACGTGAACTGTATCTACAAATTATAGAAATGGGTTTACCAATTGCTTCTGAAATTTTAAGCCCAATGGCAACGGGATATTTTGATGATGTACTGGCTTGGGGTGCAATTGGCGCACGTACCAGTGAATCACAAATTCACCGTGAAATTTCTAGCGCCATGCCGTATAGCATTGGTTTCAAAAACGGAACTGATGGCTCAATTCAAATTGCATTAGATGCAATTCAATCGGCAAGTCATCCACATCAATTCATGGGAATGAGCCAGTCGGGTTTACCTGCTATTTTGTCATCACAAGGTAATCCACACGCGCATTTAATTTTACGTGGCGCAAATTCAGGGCCAAATTATCAATTGGCAGAAATTGAGAAAATTCAGCACAAAGCCAAAGGGCAGTTGCCTGCATTGATTATTGACTGTAGTCACGGTAACAGCCATAAAGACCCACAACAACAACCGCAAGTCTTGCGTACCATTGTGGCAGAACGTGAACAGACGCAAGTCCGTGGCATCATGTTAGAAAGTCATTTGGTGGATGGAAATCAAAAGATTTCTTGCGAGATGACTTATGGTCAATCTGTTACCGATGGCTGCTTGGGTTGGGATAAGACTGAACAACTGCTTATTGAGGTCGCTGAAAGCTTAAATCGTCAGGTTTTGGCTAAAACTGCATAAAAAATAAAACTCCAGAAACCCAAAAAACCTGAAATTTCAGGTTTTTTGGGTGGGAGAGTATTTAAAAATCAACTCTTCTTAGATTAGTTTTTAAAATAACAATTCTTTTGCTGCTATTAAAAACTAAGCCTGAATATCTGCATTAGGTTGTTTAGCCACAACAAATTTATAGAAAATTAAACTGATTAAGGTCACAACAGCACAGAGCAAATACGCTGCGGTATAGTCATAACCCGCAATAATCCAACCTAGAATTAACGCGCCTAAGGCGATACCAATATCGTAACAACAAAAATACGTAGATGTGGCATGACCAATACGATCTTTAGGGGAGCGTTGAATTGAAATGGTTTGCAGGCAAGGTTGGGCAGACCCGAACCCTACACCAATTAATGCAGCAGCCAACATAAAACCGAATACACTGTGTACCTGACTCAAGACAATTAATCCTAAAGCAAATAATATAATTGCAGGATAAATCACATAACTCGCCCCTTTACGATCATAAATTTTGCCTGTAATTGGGCGAAAAATCATCATCGAAACTGCAAATATCACGAAGAATAAACTGGCATAAGACAGCATATTGCGTGATTCTGCAAAGGTGGAAATAAATGACATAATACTGGCATACGCGAAAGAAACCATCATCGCCATGAGTGATACAGGAATTGCTTTTTTCTCTACAAAATCTTGAAGCCCTAATTTACGTTTAGGTGTTGTTTCAGTTTTTACTTTTTGGGTCGCAATTGGAATCATTAAACAGAAGGCGAAACCTACCCAAACACTGACGGATAGTAAGGTAGAAATACTGGCATAAGAAACACTTTGAATCAGACTTAAACCAATTAAAGGTCCCAATACAATCCCTAAATTTACTGACACCAAAAAATAGCCCATACCTTCACCTTTGCGACTGTCTGGAATAAAGTTATTGGCAATAGGGACGGTAACTGTGGTGACAATGCTGAACCAAATCCCATGTAAAAAACGCAGTACGAGTAGAAACAGTAAACTATCTACAAAAATGTATGCCACGCTACACAGACAAAACATGATTTCAGAAACATATAAGGTTTTCTTTACACCAAATTTTTCAATAATCAAACCGCTAAATGGGCGAATCGCGATTGCAGATAACATAAACAAAGTCATGGCTAAACCTGCCTGTGACAAGCTACCACCCAACTCATTCACAATATAAATAGGCAAAATTGTCGTTTGCGCAAAATAAAATATGAATAAGAACAAGTTATTGAATAAGCAGAGAATAAACGACTTATTCCATAAATGTTCGACATTTATAGCTGACATAACTTAAACCTATATATGGTGAGTGGAGTAGCGTGCAATGTGTACTTTGTTATACAGATGCTTTGTTATTGGAAGTCATCACACAGTAAGATCATGCAAAAAATAATAAACCTATTTATGTGAAAAGTATAGTTATTTAATAAAATTAAAACTAAAATTAGATTTTAATTCTATTTTTTTAATTGTTTTATCAAATAAAGATAATTTTATTTATTTCGCAAATTGCAATGCAAAAAAAAATCAGCCGAAGCTGATTTCTTTGAATTTGAGCGATTAAACACTACAAATTTAAGGCTTATAAGCCAGATTCATAGTCCGCACTTGATAAAAGCTGTTCCACATCTGCCATATTGTCTGGCTTGATTTTATAAATCCAGCCTTTGCCATACGGTTCATCATTTACAAAGTCAGGGTCATCGTCTAAATTGCTATTTACTTCAACTACTTCGCCTGAAACAGGGGCGTGAATATCTGAAGCTGTTTTAACAGACTCAACCACACCTGCTTGTTCACCCGCAATTACTTTTTGACCAACTTCAGGTGCTTCTACATAGACCAAATCGCCTAAAGCATCTTGTGCGTGGTCTGAAATGCCTGTGACGACCAAATCACCTTCAATACGCACCCATTCATGTGTTCTTGCATATTTTAATTCCGCTGGGTGATTCATTTGATAACTCCTTAAATTGTATCGAATCTTTTTGCCATGTTTTATACATGCTTTTTGCTAAAAACAAAAGTTTATAAATACGGATCTTTACGCCAATTGCTCGGACTGCGTCCACTCCAGCGTTTAAAAGCACGACTAAAATTTGCCACATCGCTATAACCCAATTCATCGGCAATTTGTTCTAGCGTGTAGTCTGTACGGGAAAGCAGGGAAGTTGCATGCCGATAACGTACTTCATCGACCAAGTTTGAAAATGAAGTACCTTCTGCAGCCAGTTGACGTTTGAGTGTGCGGTCGGACATGTGTAGATAGTCGGCAACATTTTCAATGCTTAAATAATGCTGTTCTGCGTGGGTTAAAATATCACGTACTCGCATAGAAATGCGGCGACGTTCACCTAAAGCAGAAAGTTCGGCTTCACATTGATTAATCGCAATTTGACTGGCAATAGGATCGGCATTAATCATTTTTAAGCCTAGATATTGCTTGTCAAAACTTAAACCTAAATACGGCTGATCAAAACGGAATTGATGATAAGGAAATTTCGAAAAATACTGATCAAAACCTGCAGGTTTAGGAAAGTCAAAATCGACTTCACCTGTAAAGTGTTCGGTACCTGTCATGGCTTTACTCATGGTAATCATGCCAATAATTAAAGCGATGGCAATTTCTGTGCGTAAAGGTTCCATGTGAATATCACACTGCAATTGCAGACTGGCTTTTTCACCAAAAGTTGAGAAAAACAATTGTAAAAAGGGCATACGCAGTTGAATAAAACGATTGGCTAAAATCAACGCATCACTAATTTCATGCGCAGTCATAATCGCATAGCCAATAAAGCCATGAATGGAAATGCGCATTTGCGTACCAAGATGATAACCGAGCGTCGATTCGCCTGTAAGTTTTAAAGCATGTTTAACCAACTCATTGGCAATAGGTGTAGGAATACGACATTCTGGGTCTGCCAACATTTCGCTATTGAGTTGAAATGGTGCAAATAAGGTATCTGCGTTATAACCCCAACGGGATACAACATCCAAAACCAATAAGCCATAAACCCCTGGAACACCTTGTTCCTGACGTGCTGATATTGTTTTCATGCATGTTCCATTGCATTTGCTAATTTTATTTTAATTTGCCTTAGCGACTGTCATCTATGCATATCTTAGTTTGCCAAACGGCGACATAAGAACGTAGATGACATATTGCATCTTGGCATGAAAATTAAAGAAATTCTATGGAAATTGTTAGACAAAACAGGCTTTGACTATATGCGATAAATCTGCATTTCATCAAAGCCTGAGTTACAGCAAAGTTGCTGGAGATGCTAATTTTTATCAGTCGATGGTTTTACGATTTTATCTTGTTCAATTAAAAAACCACCTGTTTGACGCTGCCAAAGTTGTGCATAAATTCCGTTCATAGCCACCAGTTCATCATGCGTACCTTGTTCTGCAATACGTCCTTGATCGAGCACAATTAAACGATCCATTTGTGCAATGGTAGATAATCTGTGTGCAATCGCGATTACAGTTTTACCTTGCATGAGTTCATCGAGGCTCGATTGAATTGCCGCTTCAACCTCAGAGTCGAGCGCACTGGTGGCTTCATCTAAAATTAAAATAGGTGCATCTTTTAAGAAAACACGGGCAATGGCAATACGTTGACGTTGTCCACCTGAAAGTTTAACACCCCGTTCGCCCACGTAGGCTTCATAGCCTTTTTTGCCACGTAAATCGGTCAATTGTGGAATAAATTCTTCGGCTTTGGCTTTGCGTACAGCTTCAAACATTTCTGCATCAGTCGCGTCAGGACGACCATATTTAATATTTTCAGCCACAGTACGGTGTAATAGCGAAGTATCTTGAGTGACAAGTGCAATATTTTTACGCAAACTGTCTTGGGTTACATCTTCAATATTTTGCCCATCAATCATAATTGAGCCGTGTTTGAGCTCATAAAAATGTAAAAGCAATTGAATGAGGGTCGATTTACCTGCACCCGAACGTCCCACAATACCAATTTTTTCGCCTGCACGAATATGCAGATTAAACTGGTCAATCACGTTTTTACTGTTATAAGCAAAACTGACATCTTTAAACTGAATTTCGCCTTGAGCAACTTGTAATGGCTTCGCATTGACTTTGTCTTGAATCGCAATTGGACGTCCAAGAGTTTTCATACCATCTTGAATGGTGCCGACATTTTCAAACAGGGCAGAGGTCTGCCACATCATAAACTCGGCAATACTGTTGAGTTTAAGAATCATGGCTGTGGTGGCTGCAATAATCCCCAATTCTGCACGACCATTTAACCACAGCCAAATTGCAGTACCTAAAACGCCTACATACAACACCACGCTCAGTAAATTGATGCTGATTTCATATTGAGCGCCCAAACGCATTTGTTTATAAACCGTCACCATAAATTCTTGCATAGATGCTTTGGCGTATTGGCTTTCACGGCCTGCATGCGCAAACAATTTTACGGTTTGGATATTGGTATAAGCATCGGTCACACGTCCTGTCATCACTGCACGTGCATCGGCTTGTTCATTAGATACTTTGCTCAAACGCGGAATAAAATAAGCTGCTGCAAGAATAAATAAAGCCAACCATAGCAATAACGGCAAAATGAGCATTGGAGAAATTGCGCCCAATACCAGACTAATCGTAATAAAGTAAATGAATACATAGGCAAGCATATCGCCCAAAATGACCCAAAACTCACGTACTGCTAAGGCGGTTTGCATGACTTTGGCAG
The DNA here is from genome assembly GCF_051948795.1 of Acinetobacter sp. Lyrl_1. Classification (NCBI taxonomy): domain Bacteria; kingdom Pseudomonadati; phylum Pseudomonadota; class Gammaproteobacteria; order Moraxellales; family Moraxellaceae; genus Acinetobacter; species Acinetobacter sp. Lyrl_1. Next base: position 3,422 of record NZ_JAYJLK010000048.1, on the reverse strand, counting down.
AGAGTCTTCCTGCAAAATCATTATGGAAAAAATCCAGACTTTGTTGCAACATTAAATTGTGGAAACGCCAACGCAAACGCATTGGAAAACCACTGTATAACATTTGATGCTTCACAATTGACTGCGCACTGGCAAAAAAGATATTGGCCAATAAAATACAAAACAGCAAAGTAAGGTTCTGCTGATGTTGCGCAAGGAAAGTATCTGGCTGACTTTGACTAAGCCATGTGACTAAATCGCCAATTTTTGCATATAGCAAAGCTTCAAAGCTGGCAGCGCCTGCAGTACATAAAACCAATAACAATAAATATGGACGTACACCTGAAGCTGCTTGCCAAACAAAGGCAAAAAACGTGGTTGGCAAGGGTTCGGTCAAACCTTTATTTGGATAAGGATCTATAAGTTTCTCGAACCACTTGAGCATACGATGTTACCTTGATGACTAAACCTAAATTTAAAGATAGATAAATTTAAGACAGTAAAAACAAAAACTTAGGATAAAGTTAAGAGCATTCCTGTGAATATTTCTTAACTTATAGTGATACAGCTTGTAGGTCTAGTTTACGCCATAACACAGCAAATGTTGAAAGAAGAAATATAGATGATTAATTGGCATACAAAACCACGTTACAGATTCACTTTTATGCATAAAGCTGGAACGCATCAAAATTCATCTACCCATAAAAAGCGTATTGGTTCACATTTTTAATGATATTTCATCGAACCAATAGCATATAAATATTTAATTTTTATGAAAAATTTATTTAAACTCAACATTGATTGCTATAATCACGCCCATTTTTAGCACAACCGTGCTGTAAATTGGTTTTAAGTTGATATTTTTATGATGCGTAACTTTTTAGGTGCAATTGCACTATATTTTGGATTTATTTTTCCTGTTCAAGCCATGCCATTTGATCCATTGATTGGTACATGGAAAGTAATTGATGATCATACAGGGCATTATGTTGCGGAAATTGTGATTCGTAAGAACTCTAAAACTTCGGAATATAGTGCTGTAATTACTCGAAATTTATTGTCGGTAGGCACAACTCAATTAGAGGTATGTAGCAAATGCCAAGGCAACTTAAAGAATCAGCCCATAAAAGGCATGCAGGCATTAGAAGGCTTGGTAGCAAATTCAAATCCAAAACAATTTTCGCAAGGACAATGGATTAACCCGAAAGATGGTTATGTCTATAAAATTGATGCTCAATTAAATGCGGCGAATAATCAAATGAAAGTATATGGCAAAGCCAAGAGCGCGAATGCGATTAGCACGATGACTTGGAAAAAACTTTAACAGATTGTACGGCGTATTTTTGAAGCTACTTGATTGAAAGATTGAGTAGCTTTTTATCTTTTTGTGAATGATAAGATAAATTGAGACACCGAACACTCAAAATAAACCCATATAAATCAATTGCTTAATATATTCATGTTATTCACCAATTAAAATGTCTATGCGATAAACCATTTAAAATGGCCTGTTTTTAACTGCAAGAGTCAAGAACAGGATTTAAATTTCTTTGTTCAATAACAACTTTCTGAGCTTTGCGACTCGGCATACTTTTCTTGGCACGGGAACTTTTATTTTGTTTTTCCAACTCTTCATGTTGTTGCTGGATATGGGCCAGAACCGCACCTAATCTTTTATTCTCAACTACTTCATTCTGCTGCAGTCTAGCCAGTTTATTGAAAATACTGTAGTTGATCTTCCGTCCTTCGTGCATGATGGCCACAGTACCATCTGGATACTCTAAAAATGTTATGTATTGCCCAACAAGTTTGTGGTTCAGTGGTGTTGGCTCAAGCATATAAATACACTTGTCATACGTGATAGTCAGATTCTTCGTGACCTTACGCGGTTCCTGCCAGGTAAAAATATCCTCTAGCTCAGCATCAGATTCCGTTAAAGGTCGATGCAAGTTCTTCGAGTTTCTCGCACACTTGGCAAACTTCTGATTGAACTGCTCAATGAAGCAGGGCAGCCAAGCATTGGCCTCGGTAATTGAGCAGATGCCTTCCAAACGCATTTCCTTGATCAGGCGATCCTGCAGAGTTCTGTTGGCGCGTTCCACACGTCCTTTGGCCTGTGGTGAGTTGGCAAAGATAATATCGATGTTTAATTCGTTGAGAATCCTGCCAAATTGCGTGATCTGGCTGTCTTGCTTGGATTTCTGATTGACTCGAAATACTGAGTGTTTATCGCTATAAAATGCCAAAGGCTTGCCGTATTGCTCAATGTAGGCTCGGGTTGAAAGCATATAATCAAAGGTCGTTTCGGCCTCACAAAAGCGCAGATGCAACAGCTTTCCAGTGGCATCATCAATATAAACCAACAAGCAGCATTTAGCGTCACGTCCTTCAAACCAATCGTGATATGAGCCATCAATCTGGATTAGCTCACCAAAGCAATCGCGGTTATATCGAGGTTGATATGGACGTTTCTGGCGCTTGGATCGCGGAATCCAGAGACCATTTGCAGTCATCCAGCGCCGAAGCGTTTCTACAGGGATATTCAGGCCAAACATGCTGTTGAGCTTCTCATGCGCCAAGGTGGGACCAAAGCCCAGCAGATGTTCAGAAATAATGGAAAGGCACTTTGATTTTAACAAGTCATCATGACGACGATGACCTGGTTGACCACGACTGGCATGTGCCAGACCTGAAACACCGTCTTGATTGAGCTTGTGCAATAATCGAGTAATTTGGCGTGTTGAAAGATTCAGAATTTCTGCAGCACGGACTTGTGTAATACGTTGATCTCGAACATCTTGCAGGACTGCAAGACGTTGTATTTCCTTGTCAGACATAGTGATCAGCATCTCAAGTTTATATCCAGTCCATGATGTTGATGCGCATCATAGACCAGACATTTTTATTGGTGAGAATACAGACACTTTAAATGGTTTCTAACAATAAAATTGCGTATAATGTACATTATGTTAAATAAATAACACCTGTCATTTTGTTCATTATTTCTGATGTGGCTTTGATGGCTTAAGTCGTAAAATTGAAATTAGATGTTTTTGTATAGATCCAAGTGTTAAGTCATCATTACGGTTTTACGTACCACACCATTGGCACGTGAAAAAGTTGAAAGCTTATATTTGTATGTCTTACGTCAAAAAGCCAAACAAAAATCGTAGCTATCAAAACTCAGCATAATATTATATACCAAACAGAAAACTAAACTTATTGAATAGCCAATGATTTTGTAGATACCTTTCAATTAGTGGTAGACTGCCACCACTCTCCTGGCAAAATTTAGTCTATATCCCTATGGTTTATTTAAAAACTTATTTTCTATCTTTACTAGACTGTATGATCAAAATCATACTGGCACTCAACACTGTAAATTTGAGAATGAATCTGTACGTACAGACTCATTCCCTATCTATAAAGATATTAGAAATAGC
>NZ_JAYJLK010000047.1:0-17285 GCF_051948795.1 Acinetobacter sp. Lyrl_1 | reverse complement strand
ATAGTGACTATAGTACAAGTATTTAAAACGACATTTCGTGTCGTTCATATGGTTTACTCCAGTCGCTTATATCCTCGTGCTGAACCACGAGGTTTTTCGCTCCAGTGGATAAAAATAAAGATTTTCTATCTGTACAATCTCGTTAGAATACTCACAGCTTATCTTAGAGAATTGTCATGTCTAAACCACAGCAAAAGCAAAAAAACTCAGCCTTGGCAGAGTTGATAGAAGAACAAAAACTGCTCTGTGAAGAATTTGGTTCAGCCTATATTGCTGTGAGTGGCGATGATGTTGTCGCAGTTGCAGTCCAGACCTTAAATAAAGATCCACTTGTGGGCTTGCGTAAAGCGCCAGAAGGTGAAGAAAAAGTCGCGTGGTACATTTATGGCGGTGAATTGGGTGAAGATGACGTGAACTTTGAAACCATGCCTGTACGCGAGCTACAAGATATTTTGCCCGATGTGCTTCCATACTTGGCTTTAGAACAAGGCTACCGCTTTATGATTGATGCTGATGACTATGAAGATGTCTGGAAAGAAGGCGATGAGTCTTAAGCCTATGCGCATGTCGAACATGGCAAAAATATCGGTGAGCATTATGCTTGGACTGCAAAGTCTGAGCGTAATGGCACAAGGTATTCAAGCGCAGCAGTTGGCACTTGAAGCATCATCGACGCCTATTACAATCCAACACGCAGTCGATGGATTGACCCAAACGCAATATCAAGATTTGTTAAATCAATACACGCAAATTGTGAATGACAGCAAAAAAATACTGGATGACCCAGCTAGCCAAGCAACGGCAGAACAACAAAAACAGGCATTTTGTGCACGCTATCACGCCTATAAAAATATTGCTGAAATTTCCGAGCACAATCCAAACTTGTATCCTGCACCTGTGATGTTAATGGTGGCAAAGCGTTATTTAGAACAGCAGCACAACAGTTTCACGGCTTCAGGTATGACTGAACAAGTTTTTTGTGCAGGAGCTACATCTAAATAGTGTGATCTGCCTTATAAGTGAATAGCAAATTTAAAGATTGAAGATGCAGGCGTATAAAACCCCAAAAACTGGGGATTCCTTTTAAGCAGATTGTGAAGTCATACTTCATTTTTTATCAATTTTCATGCAAAACTAACTTTGCAAAGACTGTAGAATCTTTTAACTTGCAGGTAGTGAACTGAGGGATAGGCGACATAGATGAAATGGGATGAAATTGGCGAGCAGCCTTGTTCGATTGCACGAACCTTGTCGGTGATTGGTGACCGTTGGACGATGCTGATTATTCGTAATGCCTTTATGGGCATGCGTCGCTTTGATGATTTTCAACAACATTTGGGCGTAACGCGGCATGTATTGTCAGATCGTTTAAAGCGTTTGGTGGAACATGAAATTTTAGTCAAAGTGCCTTATGTAGAGCGCCAAGAACGTTTTGAATATAAATTGACAGAGAAGGGCTTGGAGCTTTATCCCTTAATGCTGTCTATGGCAAATTGGGCAGATAAATGGATGGATCAAGGTTTAGGTAAGCCTGTGGAATACATCCATAAAAATTGTGCTAAGACGTTTCAACCTGTCGTGGTATGTTCGGAATGTGGTGAAGAACTGCATGCCAAGCAAGTAAAACCACATTTTACCCCAGTGTATTATCAGTACATCCAAGCACAGCAGAATTTAAAACAAGCCTAAATCAGTGCTGTATTAATCAGCAACAGTTTGTCTATAAGCAGTTGGCTGGTTTAGGAATACCCGCTAAACGACTTAAATGCCGTGCCACCAAACCTGTATTAAATTTTTCCTGCAAAACAGCGTTGTTAATCTCTGGGCTTACAGTTTTCATTAAAAATTTGATTAAAGGACGCGTTGCAGGTGAGTGTCCAAATTGCTGATAAAATTGGCGTACAGCGTGCAAAACTTCAAAATGCCAAGCTGTGAGTTCAAGCTCTAAACTTTGCGCCAATTCTTGCGCCACTTGTTCATTCCAGACAGTGTAATCCAGCAAATGTCCATCTTGATCTAATTCTAGTGTCATCTCTTGTTTCATTCACCCTTAAAAATGCTTTGCATTGGTTTCATATCATTACGGCTTGCTATTTTAAGCTGATACAGCGCTGATGTGCTAAACACAGCGTTGCAAAAGCTGCATAATTAATCGGCTGTACATTTTCCGCCAAATGACCATTCAATATTTCTGCATCATTTTCCAGTACATATATTTTGTCTAGCTGGGCACAGAGTGGATGTTGCTGATGCAATACCGCATCACCCATAAGTACAACGCTGTCTTGCGGAGCATACAAGGCATTTAGCTCTGCTAAAATTGTTGCGGTGCTATCAAAGCTCGCTTGGATTAAATATAAATTTGCGTCAGACATGCTTTTCTCTTTAGATGTTTAGATATGGTCAAATGATCAATCAGATTGTTAAACCACCGATCAACCTACCAATATAAAACCCGATCAAAGGTTTGAATCAGCTCCCGATTCAGTTCCACCCATTCAATTTCATGTACCGTATTTTTGATAAACGGCGAGTTAGCATGTTTATTTTCAATCAAAATTGGGCTGAGGTCATAAAACTCAAAGCTATCGACCAAATTGGATGCCACTTTAAAAGCATGTTTTAGTGAATCAAATGCCAGTTCCGACTGTAATAGGCTTAATGCCGCATCTTGTAATAACACTTTGACTTCACAACCAAAAGTTGCCAGTACCATTGTTGCAGACAAGCTTTCATGCACTTGTAAGCTGTTTAAATTGGCCTGACGTAAAACCACGAGTACAGTTTTCACACAATTTACCTTTTAAATGCAACAGATTTACAAAATGAATCGCTTAAAATTGAATCAGGCGTTCTGTGCTTTGCACTGCATCGGCCAGTTCGCCCAAGCCAACCAATTCAAAGCCTGCGGCTAAATTGTGTTGGCTCAGTTGATGGCGTTTGGCATTGTCTGCATCGCTAATACCACGTGCCAGTGCGGCACTTACACATACGGGTAAACGAATAGACAATTTTTGCCATTCTGTTTTGAGGTTGCGTTGATCATCGGGTACCCATTGCAACTCATTCGCTACAGCAACGCCATCTTGATAAAAAAACACACGAAAAGCCTCATTTTTCTGTTGTAAGGCTTGAGCAAGACCGAGTGCATGCCATGCATGAATAGAGGTTGGTGCGGAGGTTATTAGTAATAAGGTGCTCATCAAAATTCACTAATGCAATGTGCCAAGGCGCATTCAGACTTTATAAAAAAGGTAGTATAAATGATTTTAGTGACTGGTGGTTTAGGCTTTATAGGCTCACACATTGCATTAAGCCTAATGGCTCAAGGGCAAGAGGTCATTATTGTAGATAATTTATCCAATGCAAGTATGCAGACCTTAGAGCGACTTGAATATATTGCAGGGCGTTATGTGCCTTTTGCCAAATTAGATGTAAGAAACACGCCTGCGCTGAACAAAGTCTTTGAACAATATTCGATTACTGCGGTGGTGCATTGTGCAGGGTTTAAATCTTTAGAAGAATCGGTGCTTAAACCACTGGAATATTATAACGATAACGTCAGTTGTATTATGAGTTTATTGCGTTCTATGCAACGTACAGGCGTGCGTCGTTTGGTGCATCTTTCAAGTATCGCGGTCTATGGTAAGTCGGGATTGAGTCTGGAAGAAAGCCAGAGCTTTAATTACACCTATGCCAATCCGTATGTAAAATCTCAGCAGATGGTTGAAGAAATCATCCAAGATACTTTTAGAACCGACAATGAATGGAATATCGCTATTTTGCGCTTGAGTAATATTGCTGGCGCGTTTGAACACGGTATTTTAGGCGAAGTCGTTGCTCCATTACCTAAAAATATTATTCCTTTGGCGATGCAAGTCGCAGTACAGCAGCGTGAAGCGATTGAGCTACGTCAGCAAGCCAATACTGCAGATCAAACCGCAGAACGAAGCTTTGTACACGTACTCGATGCCTGTGAAGCCGTAATCGCAAGTCTGCATTGGTTATTTCAGCAAACACATAGCTGTGAAGCCTTTAATATTGCAGGAGAAGTGGTTTCAATTCAGCAATTACTTGCACGTATTAGTGAAGTGACTGACACTGAGATTGCTACAGTTCCTGCAATTCATTATGAATATCCTGAGTTGGATCAGTTGGGTGCAGTCGTAGATAAAGCACAACAGTATTTACACTGGCAGCCAAAACGTAGTCTGGAAAAAATGCTAGAAGATGAATGGCATTTTTATCAAAATACGCTCAAGCATTAAAAGCAGCGCTATAAAATTCGTTGAAAGGCGATTCACGAAGCCTCATAGCTGAAACAGATACAATGCAACGGAATTATTGATAATAATTATCATTTACTTGATTGTCTGGTTTTTATAAGATCAATATAAGAATACATGACATCATAACGAAATCACGAGGGAATGAGGCTGAACATGCAAACACGTATTGAACATGACACCATGGGTGAAGTTGAAGTTCCGAATGACGCGCTTTGGGGCGCACAAACTCAGCGTAGCTTACAAAATTTCAAAATTGGCAATGAGCGTTTACCACGCGCCATGATTCGCGCTATGGGTTTGGTTAAAAAAGCTGCGGCAATCACCAATGCAAACTTAGGGCAAACCCCGCAAGAGTTGGCGCAATACATTGTCGGTGCAGCAGATGAAGTCATTGCAGGGCAGTGGGATAGCCAATTTCCTTTGGTGGTGTGGCAAACAGGTTCGGGTACGCAAAGTAACATGAACTGCAATGAAGTGATTGCCAATATCGCCAATCAAAAACTGGGGAATCCTTTAGGTGCGCAAAAGCCTGTACATCCGAATGATCATGTCAATCGTGCCCAATCGACCAATGATTCTTTTCCAACTGCAATTCATGTAGCAGCGAGTTTGCAAATTAATGAACTGCTCATTCCTGCAGTAAAGGGTTTGCGTGATACGTTGCATGCCAAAAGTGAAGAATTTTCTGAAATTGTCAAAATTGGACGTACACATTTACAAGATGCAACGCCATTAACTTTAGGGCAGGAATTTAGTGGCTATGTATCTCAATTAGATCATAGTTTAAAGCGTTTGGAACAGGCTTTAACAGGCTTGTATGAGTTGCCGCTTGGTGGTACAGCAGTCGGTACAGGCTTAAATGCACATCCTGATTATGCGGTACAGGCAGCGGAGCAATTGGCACAGCTTACAGGCTTAGCTTTTGTGACTGCACCAAATAAGTTTGAGGCTTTGGCAGGGCGTGATGCTGCAGTATTTGCTTCGGGTGCATTAAAAACTTTGGCGGTGAGTTTAAATAAAATTGCCAATGATATTCGCTGGTTAGCCAGTGGCCCGCGTTGTGGTTTTGGTGAGTTGCGTATTCCAGAAAATGAACCTGGTTCAAGTATTATGCCGGGTAAGGTTAATCCAACACAAAGCGAAGCAATGACCATGGTAGTTGCACAGGTATTGGGCAATGACACCACAATTAACGTGGCTGGTGCATCGGGCAATTTTGAGCTGAATGTATTTATGCCAGTAATTGCATATAACTTATTGCAATCTATTCAACTCTTGGGTGATGCATGTAATAGCTTTAATGAGCATTGCGCCGTTGGCATTCAAGCAAACCGTGAAAAAATAGATCACTTTTTGCATGATTCACTCATGTTAGTGACCGCTTTGAATCCTGTAATTGGTTATGAGAATGCAGCGGAGGTGGCAAAAACAGCTTATAAGGAAAATAAAACCTTAAAGCAAGTTGCAGTAGAGCTGAATTTGGTCACAGCAGAGCAGTTTGATGAAGTGGTACGTCCTGAACAGATGATTGCTCCGAATACCAAATAGTCAGTTTTAAGTAAATTGAGAGGTCTGTGTTTGTCTGCTCAAGATGACAGATAAACACAGACTTTGTTTATAAAAATCAGTGAAACTTTGAAGTATTCTTTCTTATTAAAATTATGTTGTGTATAATTACACAATGAACAGCAAAGACATTATTAAGCGTCTTGAGCAGGAAGGCTGGTACAAAGTGGGTGGTAAAGGCGACCATGAAAAGTATAAGCATCCTGAAAAGCCTGGACATGTTGTGGTACCACATCCACGTAAAGATATGCCAATAGGAACTCTACGCAATATATATAAACAGGCTGGTTGGGAGTGGAGGTAAAAATGTTATATCCAGTATATGTTCACAAAGATGAAGATAGCGCATACGGTTTAACCTTTCCTGACTTTGATGGATGCTTTAGCGCAGCAGATGAGATGCAAGATATTCAGCGCATGGCACAGGAAGCGGTTGAAGTTCACTTTGATGGTGAAGATATTCCGTTACCAGAACCATCAAGCCCAGAGCAATGGTTAGGTGATGAGCGATTTGAGGGGGGTTTTTGGTTGTTAGTTGATATTGATACAACAAAAGTAAATACAAAGTCTATTCGTATTAATATCAGCATGCCAGAAGCTTTAGTGAAACGTATTGATGCTGTTGCAAAAAAACAACATTTAAGCCGTTCGGCATTCTTAGCTAAAAGCGCGGAAATGGCGTTGCATTAATCAAGTAAAATATACTAAACCCAGCCTAAATGCTGGGTTTTCTATTGCACTTAATTTGAATGTAGAGGGGTAATTCATCCTAATACGATTTTAAATTTATGTGTTGGTGTAAAGACATAATTTGCATAACGGCAGAATAGGCTGCTACAAGGTGCTATCTAAATGTAATAGTTCAAAACCCGTCATTTAGTCGCATTAACCACTTTTAGATGCTTTCTTTTATGTCCGTTCCTTATTCAACTTACATTGATTAAGCTGCCATAATTGCTAGAATACGCAATACTTCAAAATACTGTTTTGCTAAAGTTTTGCATTTATTTTGCAAAATTTAATTTTTTTATCAGCAATTCAATATCTTAACTACGGAAATTTTCAATGCTCTCAATTTATTTAACAGATGTTCAGCAACACGTGCAATTTAAAGATTACCCGGGTGAGCAGCCTGTTAAATTTATCTTGAATTTTAAAAAGATTTTTCCAAGTGTAATGGAGCTTTTACTACCTGTATTGCCTGAAAATGAAAATCTGGAAGAAATGACGTGGGAATCAACCACTGCAGATTTAGAGTTATTTAAATTGCTGCTCAGTGGGTGGGGCGTGATTGAATTACGTTTAAATGCGCTCAGTCAGTTCAAGGGCAAGACATTTGCAGATCAGTTAGTGAAACAAGCCCAACAAAAACGTAAAGATTTCGCCAAAGCACAACAACAATTACAAACTGTGGAGCTAGATTACTTATTTATGCATGAAACACATGCCTTAATTGATGCTGAATTGGTAGAAGTAGGTGAAAAGTTCTATTTGCCAATTTTGCGTGATTTATGGAAAGGCAAAGTATCTACAAAAGTATTGGAAGCGAAGTTTTAAGAACAAACCCATATTAAAAAGCTGTCTCGGCGGCTTTTATTTTTTATAGAATCATACAAGACGATTAGCAACCACTTGCAAATTCAAGATTAATTCAAAATAGCCTAAGCAAAGATTTTAGAAATTTCCTCTCTTAAAAAATAATGCCTTGAATTTTCCTGTAAATCTTTATGCCAATACATCCCCATATTAATTACAGGCAAGTCTACAGGCACATCAAAAATATTCAATTTTTGGCTCATATTCAAATGCTTTAAAATCATTTTAGGAATAGTTAGTATGGCTTGAGGATGCTGCTGTAAAATCTGTAACGCCGTAGAATAGTGCTGACAACGTAAAAAAACCTGCCGTGATAATTGCTTTTGATGCAAATAAATATCTTCTAGCAACATACCAGTACGCCGTGATGAAACCCCAATATGCGCAGAAGATAAATACAGAGCGGTATTCATTTCTTGTTGCGAACTACAGACCACAAATTGGTCTTGAACTAAAGATTGAAACTGAATTTTATCGCCAAAGTTTTGTTCTAAATCAATTACAAAATCAATTTGTTGTGTTGCTAAATCTGCCAAAACCGTTTTGCGGTCTAATTTGTGGCTCAGAAATTGAATATCCAAGTTCAACTTTTGAAAATGCGCCACCAATTTAGGAAAAATAATCGGTTCAATTTCATCATGGATAGCAATTTTGAGCGATTGCAACATATTCGGCTCAAATTGCTGTTTCTGTATAGCAATACTTTGAATCGCCAACAAGGCATTTTTAATAGTCGGATAAATTTGCTCGGCAAAAGGCGTAGGCAGCATTTTATTGCCACTTCGCACCAGTAAATCATCTTGTAAATGTTGTCTTAAACGCTGCAAAGCATGACTGGCGGCAGATTGGCTAATACACAAAATTTGTGCAGCTTTGGAAATACTGCGCTGCTCATAAATTGCAACAAACATCGGGTATAAATTGATGTCTAAACGATGAAAAACGGTAAGATCAACTTTTGCATTGTTATGAACATGATTCATAGTGTTTTATTGAATTAAATCATTTTGTTCATATTACTTTTCAAGTTAAGGTGTTGTAAAGCAATGAATACAATATTTTAAGGGATTTGAACCATGTTTGAGCTATCTGCACGCGCCAAAGACTATATAGAACGTACCAAAGCCTTTATTGCCAAAGAAATTGAGCCGATTGAAGCTGAATTCTGGGCAGAGGTTCACGAATTAAATCAGGGTGGTGACTGGACTAAATGGCAATGGCCAGCACAATTAGAACAATTAAAAGCCAAAGCCAAAGCTGCAGGTTTATGGAATATGTTTTTACCTTGTCCAGAATTAGGACAAGGTTTGTCGGTACAAGAATATGCACACATTGCAGAGTTGAGTGGACGCAGTTTGATTGCGCCAACCGTATTTAACTGTAATGCACCCGACAGCGGCAACATGGAAGTTTTATGGCGCTATGGTTCTGAAGCACAAAAGGCAGAATGGCTGACACCGCTGCTTGAAGGTAAAATTCGTTCTGTGTTTTGTATGACTGAACCTGCAGTGGCTTCAAGTGATGCGACCAATATGCAGGCAACAGCAGTCGTAGACGGCGATGAAATTGTCTTGAATGGTCGTAAATGGTGGTCTTCAGGTTTGGGCGATCCAAATGCCAAAATTATTATTTTTATGGCGCATACACCCGATGAAACCAAAGACCGTCATCATCAACACTCTATGGTTTTAGTCCCTGTGGATACTGCGGGCGTTAAAATTCAACGCATGTTACCTGTATTTGGTGATTACGACGCGCCACACGGTCATGGCGAAGTCAGTTTTGATAACGTGCGTGTGCCTGTTGCCAACTTTATTGGCGGTGCAGGACAAGGTTTTGAAATTGCACAAGGTCGTTTAGGTCCGGGGCGTATTCACCATTGTATGCGTTGTATTGGTGCAGCCGAAAAATCTTTGGAGTTGATGATTGACCGTGGCATGAGTCGTACCGCATTTGGCAAGGAAATTCTGAAACTCGGTGGCAATTTGGAGCGTGTAGCGGAAGCACGTGTGGCGATTGACCAAGCACGTTTATTAACTCTCTATGCAGCCTATAAAATGGATACTTTAGGCAATATGGCAGCACTTACCGAAATTTCTGCCATTAAAGTGGTTGCACCAAGTGTCTTGGAAAAAGTAGTTGATATGGCGATGCAGATTCATGGTGGTGCAGGCGTATCTAGAGATACACCGTTGACAGGTTTCTTTGCCCAAGCGCGTAGTTTACGTCTTGCCGATGGACCAGACGAAGTACACAAAGGCATGATTGCCAAACTTGAGTTGGCTAAACGTGGTTATCGTAGCAGCCGCAAAAAATAAGTCAGTTGCGAATTTTTTATTGTGTCGCTTGGTAGTGTATTCGGCAATATTTCTGATATTGCCGATACATCTCAAGAGAACACGGAAAATCTATGTTAGATTAAAAAAATTGGAAAATTAGGGAAAAATAATGTCAGTTATTGATGTAGGCGGCACAGTACGCGAAGGCGAAGAACTCGATATTCAGGCAGTGACAGCATGGTTAAAACAACAAAATGTCGATGTCGTAGAACCTGTAGAAGTCACACAATATTCAGGCGGTGCATCGAACTGGACATATCGCCTTAAGTACAGCAATGCTGATTTAATTTTGCGTCGTCCGCCCAAAGGTACTAAAGCTAAATCTGCACATGACATGGCGCGTGAATATCATGTGCAAAAGAATTTAGCCCCGTTTTATCCTGTGTTACCTGAAATGGTGGCGTTGTGTCAGGATGAAGCTGTAATTGGCTGCGATTTTTACGTGATGCAACGTATTGAAGGCATTATCCCACGTGCAAAATTGCCACCAGAGCTTGATTTTAGCGAAACTCAAGTACATGAACTTTGTGTAAATGTCATTGATAAACTGATTGAGCTGCATCAAGTACCTTATGCAGGAACTGAGCTAGAAAAATTAGGGAAAGGTGATGGTTATTGCCGACGTCAGGTAGAAGGTTGGGATGCACGCTATGCCAAAGCACATACCATCAACGTACCATCTTTTAAATATGTGCGTAAATGGTTGTTAGACCATATTCCTGCAGATTCAAAAACCTGCATTATTCATAATGACTGGCGTTTTGATAATGTGATTTTAGACCCGAAACATCCGACTCAAGTGATTGGCGTTTTGGACTGGGAAATGGCAACACTGGGCGATCCACTCATGGATTTAGGCTCGGCTTTGGCATATTGGGTTGAAGATACCGATAATCAAATTTTTAAAGCCACCCGTCGTCAACCAACGCACTTAAAAGGCATGTTCACACGTCAGCAAGTGGTGGACTATTATTTGCAAAAAACAGGCTTGAGCACCGATAACTGGACATTCTATGAAGTGTTTGGAATTTTCCGTTTAGCGGTGATCGCCCAGCAAATTTATTATCGTTATTTCCACAAGCAAACCAATAATCCTGCATTTAAGGATTTCTGGATTGTCATTCATGCTTTGCATATTCGTGCCTTAAAGTTAATTGGTTTACAAAAACTGGAAGCAAATGAACTAGCACAAAAATATATCGCCAAATTTAAGGAATTGATGCCGAAATGACCACCATTTATTTAATTCGTCATGGGCAAGCATCTTTTGGGGCAGAAAGTTATGATCAACTTTCGCCTAATGGTGAGTTACAAGCCAAATTGCTCGGACGTTATTTTGATCGCATTTTAAAAGAAGCACCCTATGTGGTGGCTGGTTCAATGCAGCGCCATCAGCAAACTGCACAACTGGCTTTGGCAGAATGTTTTCCTGAGGTCGAAATTCATACCGACAGTGCATGGAACGAGTTTAATCATCAACAGGTTTTCGCGCAGTATGAACCGCGTTTTAATCAACCTGAATTGATGAAAGAAGATGTCGCCAAAGAGGTCAATCCTCGTGCATATTTGGCAAAAATTTTTGAAGGTGCGATAGAACGCTGGACGGGCGGTGAATATCACCATGAATATGAAGAATCTTGGCCGCATTTTAAACAGCGTGTCGAAGATGCATTGCAGCATTTATGTGATGACTTAGCCCAAAAACAACCACGATATGCTGTGGTATTTACTTCTGGTGGTGTGATTTCTGTGGCTGCAGGTAAAATTTTAGGCTTAACGCCCAATAAAACCTTTGCATTGAACTGGGCAATTACTAACTCAAGTATCACCACTTTACGTTTGGTCGGCAGTGAACCACAACTGTTAAGCTTGAATGAACATCATTTTATTAAAGCTGAAAACTCAAATTTATTGACTTGGATTTAAGGATCAAACCATGACAAAAACAATTCTAATTACAGGTGCAAGTTCAGGTATTGGTGCGGGTATGGCACGTGAATTTGCTCAAATGGGTTATAACCTTGCAATTTGCGCCCGACGTTTAGAGCGTTTGGAAACGCTGAAACAAGAACTGGAAAGCCAGTTTGGTATTCGTGTTATTGCAAAAACGCTGGATGTCACCAATTATGATCAGGTGTTTCAGGTGTTTCGTGAATTTAAACAAGACTTTGGACAAATTGACCGCATTATTGTCAATGCAGGCGTGGGCGAAGGACGTCGCATTGGTAAAGGTAATTTTGCCATCAACAAAGCCACAGTAGAAACCAACTTTATTTCAGCTTTGGCGCAGTGTGAAGCCGCGGTTGAAATTTTCCGTGAGCAAAACTCAGGGCATTTGGTGATGATTTCATCTATGAGTGCCATTCGTGGTATGCCAAAACATCTTACTGCTTACGGTGCAAGTAAAGCTGCAGTAGCACATTTAGCAGAAGGAATTCGTGCAGAATTAATTGATACACCTATTCAAGTTACGACTATTTTCCCTGGTTATATTCGTACCGAAATCAACGAAGGTGCAAAAAAACTGCCTTTTGAAGTTGATGAAAAAACAGGTTCACGCTTACTTGCTGCAGAAATTGAAAAAGCGCCAATTAAAGCCTATGTACCTAAATGGCCATGGTTGCCATTGGGCTTAGCTATGAAAGTTTTACCATTAAAATTGGTCAATAAACTCGGCTAAATAGCAGCGATATCATAGTATTTGAATAGCATCCTGAAATTTAAAGCTGATGATGAATGCAATCACTTTAAATGACACGATGCTATTTTTATATTTGAGTCTCTACTTTTGTTTGGGTTTAAAATTTGTATTTTCGGTTTTCGTATTTAAGAGTGAAATGTGATGTGGCTTAGAACAGCAACCCTTGCCTTAATTCCCGCTTTGGTGATTCAGGGAAGTCGTGTTAAAAAGAACACGATCCGATTGCCTGAAGCCGAAGGCGCACGAGAAGGTATTACAGGGCAAGGGCAAACGCTGTCATTATTGATTTTAGGCGATTCTGCCGCTGCAGGCGTTGGGGTAGCACATCAAAATGATGCGCTTTTAGGTGCGGTGATTTCTGCTTTGCAGCATCAGTACCAAGTACATTGGCGTTTAGAGGCGCAGTCTGGAGATACTACCTCACAAGTCATTCAAAAAACGAAAAAACTGGTAAATCAAAAATATGATGTTGTGGTTACTTCTGTTGGTGCCAACGATGTAACACGCTTAATGTCGGCACAGACTTGGATTAAACAACAGCAACATTTTTATCAACTTATTCAAGCGAAATTCCAACCTGAATTAATCATTGCTACGGGGGTTCCACCAATGCATTTATTTCCCGCATTGCCCAATCCATTATCTTGGCTATTTGGACAATACGCAAAACAAATGAACTTACAATTAGAAAAAATGATTGCACAACAAGAAGATATGCAGTGGATTGAATATGATATTCGAAAATATCAATCCATGAATTTAGAAATGGCAAAAGATGGTTTTCATCCAAGTAAAGAAATTTACCAAATTTGGGGCAAAGAAGTCGCGGAGATGATTTTAGAACGGTTTTAGGTAGAATTCTTATGATGTGAAGCTTGGTAATGCGTATAAAAAAGCCCGCTAAATGCGGGCTTTTGCTTAACTTAACTTTGTTTATTAATAGCTTGGAGCGGACATCCAAGTCTTATTAGATATGACTTCAGAGCATGGAGATGTGCTTGCTACAGGCGATTGACTTAACTTAATTAAAGTCGCTGCTTGTAACTCCATTTCTTTTGCTTTTTCCAAAGACAGGCTCGAATAAGCCAAAGCTACAGAGGCACAATTTGCCCACGTGTGAACATTGTTACTGTCTGATTCCGCAAGTTTAAAATATTTATCAGCAAGAGCTTTCATTTGATTGCTTTTACCATCATTTGAGGCTGATTGAACCTTTGGTGCTGAAGATTTCAAAGTTAGGATAGTCGACGAGTTTGGAACGCCTGGTTTAAAAGCTTCTAAAGTTTTATCGTCCAACACGCGCATACCATAGGTGATATTGTTTGTAGGATTCGTAAAAATATAATCGCCAGAACTATTCTTTAGGTAGGTTGATGTCTTATTCGGCTCAACAATTACAAGTTTGTTTTCTTCAAATCTCGCATCAATTGAATAATATCCATTTTGAATAGAATATGTTCCATTAGTCGCAGCAAATGTACACATGGATATAAATGAAAACACGATTAGTCCAACTATATTTTTTTTCATTTTTGCGTCCCTTTATAGCATTGTTCTTAAATTAATCTACGATCCTTTCAAAAGACATCCCAATATTGGGAGTATCCCTATTTAAATAGTCTTGCTATATATGAATTTTTAAGCAGCATTTCAGAGTTAATTTTTTAAGGGGAATTAAAGATGAAGACTTCAAAATTATTTGCAGCTATGACTATGTGTTTTTCAATTTTTGGATCCACTCAAGTAATAGCTGATGACTCTCCTAATACAGCACTTGCAGTTTGTTGGGAGACCAATTCAGGTAAATATCAATGTGATGGACCAACACAAAGACTATCAACCTCCTATACGACATTATCAGAAGCCTTGAGCTTATCTGGTTGTTCTACTGGAAGAGCGATACAAACCAATTATCTGACACATGCAAGAACTGGCCGTCAGTATGCAACAGTTTACACCTGCAACTACACACTGAAACCAGGTAACACTGCCTCATATACTACCAACAGAGATGTGCGTGGTTGGTGGGATGGTATTATTTATTAATTTCTTTTTATTAAAAAAGCCCGCTGATTGCGGGCTTCTTTTTAACATTTTACAAGTTTTGTGCTAGCTAATGGCAATATGTACAATCCATTGCGCTCTTTGAAAAGCGTTACATTCATCAATACTGGTTTTTGTTGCTGATCACCATCTTCATCGTAATATGGCGCATACCATCCTGCAGTTGGTAGAGCTTTGTTGTGCATCCAGTCATCTTCTATAAAAATAGGTTTAAATGTAAAGCTTGATTCCGCATAACTCCCCTCAATAAGCTTTGGAGTAACATTTACAAGGAGCATAAAGTCCCCGTTAGGCTCTTTAGTTTTGCATGTGCGGACGCTATCACCCCAGAGTCCAATATACTCATTTGGAATTGAATTAATTTCTTTTGCCGATGCCCAAGTAGAAAAGAAAAATAAAGCCAAGATAATGAATTTCATAATGTCTATTTATGTGATTAATGATCGCGTGAGAGTATACACCTTGTGGCTTGAATTATTGGAAATCTATAGTAATTCTAGAAGGAATGAACCGTACCGGGTTTGTCGGAGAGTCAATATTCTGAGAGACTATCCCGATGATAAGACCAAGTATCTCTTGGATCATGGCTACAAACCTACAGATATTGATCGAATGAATCGCATGAAACATAACTCAAATCTACCCAAATAGATAAAGAAATACTTGGGGAAAATGATGTTTAAATTATTGTTGTCTATATTTGGGCTAAATTGTGCTGTAGAAATACGTTGTGAGATAGGTGAGGAGCAGATCGTAGCAAAAATAAAATAAAGAATAAAAAATGCCCGCTGATGCGGGCTTTTATTTTTCAGTACTAAATGTCCAAATGGCACTTTAGTTGACAAATCTCTGTTTTAGTCCAAAAAGTTGGTTGACAAATTCACAATTTAGTCCTATTTTAATTTTAACCAACATCTCAAAATTAATTTTGGACTAATTTATATGACAGAAACAAAGTTGCATCCTCCATCGGCTTTTGAGCCCTTACTAACAGATGAAGTGCTTGAATACTTCGCTACCCCAATGCTTGATATTTATTTTGATGTTCACGAAATTTTAAATAGTGAAAATGATAATAACTATACTCGCGGTACAGCGATATTTGGCCGTACGTATGAACAATTTAAAAAATTAATCGTATCACAGGACTGTCCTGTAGAAGTTCACTTAAAAGATGGGACGTTTAGATTCGTTTTTCAAATTGGTTATGCGCAAATTGGTTTCTGTAAAGGCGACTTTACGGATCCCAAATCATTAAAATTAAGAAAATATACACCTGCAAATTATGACCTATTTCAGGTTGATAATAACCAGCCTGTGATTTGGAAGTTCATTCTGAATGCGCCAAAGTCAGAGGAAGAAGAAGCATTTGTTGAATTTGTTGGCTTTAATTTAGCCACAGTGCCTGTTGCTTATTGGCGATCTAATGACAATCTGGATGGTAATAAGTTACATTTAGTAGATCCAATTACTCCAGAACCTATTCATTTAGATGCACCATCAGTTGGAGATCCTGATGAAGATGATCTTCAATACGAAGATTTGGATACCAAATTTAAATAGTAGTAGCAAGCAATGTCATTATGAACACGCCTTTTAATGGATTAGAACTAAAACTTCTGAGACAGTTTAATCAACTGTCTTTAGAGGAGTTAGGTCAGCACCTTGAGTGCACACGGCAGTATGTTCACAAAGTTGAGACAGGGCAGACCATGCCAAGTTCTCAATTTATTCAACAAGCTGCCGCATACTTTAATGTTCCCGTAGGGCTATTTACTCATTTAAAACCTGTCTTACAGGAAGAGCAAATCCACTTTAGAAGCCTAAGATCTACAAAAGTAGCAACAAAACAAGTTGTTATTGCTCGTGGAGAATATATTAAGCGATTGACTGAATATCTGGATTCTAAACTTAGATTGCCTAAATATGATATTCAGGCTTCTGATCGGTCTATTTCTATTGAAGCGATAGCAGAACAGTGTCGTGCTGATTGGGGGCTTGGTTTAGGTCCAATTAGCAATATGATTCGTCTTTGTGAAACTCATGGAATCGTAGTAACGACATTTTCTTCTGTATCAAAAGAAGTAGATGCCTTATCTTTAGCAACAAAGCGACCTATTTTTGTACGTAATGAAGCAAAAGAAAGTGAATGTCGCCAGCGCTTTGACCTTGCTCATGAGCTTGGACATTTAGTTCTTCATGATGGTACGGTGACAGGCGATCGTCTTACTGAATCAGAGGCAAATCAATTTGCTTCGGCACTGTTAATTCCACAAACAATGATGCGAACTCATTTCCCTACATGGTTTAAAGGTGGTCGTTATAACTGGGCTAAATTAAGTGAGTTTAAACAGACGTGGAAGGTAAGTAAGGCCGCAATTCTTTACAGAGCCAAGTCTTTGGGTTTATTGACTCAGGAACAATACACCAGTGGTGTAATTGCACTGAGAAAAAATAGTGAATCCATTACTGAAAAAGAAGACTATTTGATTCCTAAGGAAAACCCTGAGCTTCTTCAAACTTGCTTTGCAATGCTCGCAAAAAAGAAAATTTTTGCTGAGGATATTGCTCAAGCTTTGGATGTGAATGTCAGCTTCCTTGAAAATCTTGTTGGAATGGATGTTCCTAAAAAGCCAAGAACTCTTACCATTGTTTAAAAGAAGCGCCTAATGGCGCTTTTATTTTAATGTACGATGTAGATTTGTTATTTGTAAGCAATTGTAATATATT
>NZ_JAYJLK010000046.1:0-17497 GCF_051948795.1 Acinetobacter sp. Lyrl_1 | reverse complement strand
TCGCTCCAGTGGATAAAAAAAAGCTCAACCATATAGGGATGGTTGAGCATAAAAAGGATGTGTATAAAAGCACATCCAGAGGGTTTGAAAATCTTGCTGCAAATGATATTTCACTGATTATTGAATACAGTGGATCATTTTCAGTACGTGAATTATGGAGTAATTTAGTCGACTATACAAATAGATTTTTCCTATTAATCCAAGACAAATATTCAATGAAAGATTCATCTTTTTTTCTTAACAATTTAAATTATCTTACTATTTTTACAATTATTTTAGAAAAATTAAAAAAACTGTCATAATTCATAACACTCAATACTGTATAAATTTTGAATAAAAGGCATTTTAAATACACCTTTATGTGATCAAAAAAACACCAATTAAACTCAACTTTTTGCTTGAATGTGTACGCGTGCTTTCATTTGTGCCAACACAATACCCGTTAAAATAATCAATCCACCGATACTGTGATAACTCCCCCACACTTCTGCCAACCAAAAATATGCAATGATAGCCGTGAAAACAGGCATCAAATTCATAAAAATACTGGTGCGATTTGGCCCTAAATATTGAACGGCCAACATCCATACCAAAGGTGCAATAATTGAAGGAAATATACCTGCATACAGCACACTTAAACCATTTTGGCTATTTAAATGATCCAAGCCGAACCACAAAATAAATGGCAGATGGTAAAGTAAGGCGAATATAATTTGCACATAAAGACTCAGCATGAGCGGCAATTTTAAATTCCATTTCTTTAAAAACACCCCATAAAAGGCGTAAAAAAATACCGCCAAAACCATGAGCATATCGCCCGCATGTCCTGTCAGCTGACTGAGTTGACGCAAATCTCCTTGTGCAATCACATACAACAAACCCGAAAATGAAATAATGCAGCCCAAAACCGCAAATCGTGTCGGAATGTCTTTTAAGATCAGCAATGAAACCAAAACCGTAAACATGGGAATAAACGCATTAATAATGCCCATATTGGTTGCAGTGGTGTAATTGGCTGCGGTATAGCTTAGACCTTGATACAGCACCAAACCAAAAGCACTAAGCACTGCCAAATGTTTCAAATGTGGACGAATCAACTCACGCTGCTGCCAAACTTTGGGCAATATCCACGGGGTTAAAATCAGAAAAGCAATCAACCAGCGATAAAAACTGATACTGACGGGTGAAATATACTCCGCCACATACCTCGTTACTGCAATATTTAAAGACCAAATCAATACCGCAATCAATGGCAATAAAATTGCCCAAAATACGCCTTTATCTGACCGTATCATGTATTCATCATCCTTGTTGTACCAAACAGCATACCTGCTGTGAAACCCTTTTCTATAACTGACTTGTGATGCAAAGTGCTAAAAACCCAGTGTCTATTTATGGCACTTTTCGCTCGATTTATCCATCAATAAAATAAAATGCAGATACGAATTACATTTTTCTGCGCAATATCACGGCTATGCGGGATTCCATCAGTGTCGTAAATTTCTTTGCTATAAAACTTGCTGTACCCAAAAATTACAGTTACAACAGTAGCGGTAAAATACAGATTCTAGGAAGCAACTATGCGCACTTCAGTTTATGACATTGCAGTAAAAACCAATCAGGGTACGGAAACCACATTAAATCAATATGCAGGAAAAGTGTTGTTGATCGTGAACGTGGCATCAAAATGTGGCTTAACCCCGCAATACGAAGGCTTACAGCAACTCTACGCAGCAAAACAGGCACAAGGCTTAGAAATTTTAGCCTTTCCATCGAATGATTTCTTGGCACAAGAACCGGGCAGCGATACAGAAATTCAGGAATTTTGCTCACTGAATTATCAGGTGAGTTTTCCATTGTTTGCTAAAATTCCAGTCGTGGGTGCAGAAAAACATCCTCTCTACACGGCTTTAACGCAAGCAATTCCTGAACGTATTGGTGAAGGCCCATGGTGGAAAGATTTGGTTGATTACGGCTTAACCCCAAATGAACCACCTGAAGTATTGTGGAACTTTGAAAAGTTTTTGGTGAATAAACAAGGTGAAGTGGTGGCGCGTTTTGCCCCAGATTTAACCGCAGATGACCCGCGCATTGTAGAAGCGATTGAGGCTGAATTGGCTAAATAATTTTTTATTCAGCAAGTTAAAGAGTTCTTTCATAAATTCTCTTTAAATCAATAATTCAGCTCCCTCATCCTCTTGCGGAATATATTCCACATCCTGAGCCATATATGGCGCAAGAGAAGGGACTATCAATATCAATTCGACATCAATTCGACGCATTACTTATGATCATTTTTCTTTTATGAAAGAAGTGTAATTCATAGGAGTTTCTTTAAAACTCCTATTTTTTTTGATTTAGACAAAAAAATTAAGATTTGTTATTGCTTTGCAACAATCTGTTTTTTATTCATATTTTCGTTTTATATTCATTCTCAATGAGTACCAAAAATCACATGAATATGAAAAATGTATCTTCGAAGACACTACTTCCGTTTGCACTATTGAGTTCTGCCTTGCTACTCAGCGCCTGTGATCAAATGAACACGCCGCAAACGCAAACAACTAATCAAGATGATTCCAGCGCATCATCCAACAGCAATACAAACCCAACCAACGCTCCATTAAGCAGTGGCAATATGTTCTATATTGTGCGCGATGTGGCTGATCTACAGCTCAAAGCAGGTCAATATGTCGAACAACTGAATCAAACCAAGTCTGAATTGCAAACCGCTGTAGATGCGCAAGATCCACAACAATTACAAATTGCAGCGACTCAATTACAACAGCAGTTACAAGGCTTCAATCAAACACTAAGCAGCCTAGACTTAAAAACACAGGAAATTGATACCATCCGTCAAAACTTATTGGCTGCCAATCAGCAAGTTTTGGCTTCACCATTTTTAAATGGACAAGTCGATTTAAGCAAAGTGGACTTTAAGAAACTGGAACAGCAAATGGGGAGTATTCAAGCTGAAATGCTAAAACTGGCGGGGATGATTTTACAAGGTGAGTCAAATCAGCCTACTGAAACTACCAATACAGCATCTTAAGCAAAGATAAGGCTTCAATTCCAAACAGCATAAAAAAAGCCACTCTTTCGAGTGGCTTTTTTCAATCTTAAACCGACAATTAAAGTGCGCGGTTTTTGATTTTGCGGATGGTTTCCAACTGTGCAGCAGTTTCTGCCAAAGCAGCCAAAGCAGCAGCAGAGTCCAAATCGCTCTTTTGATTTGCCAACAATTGTTCAGCGTGTTTACGCGCTTCAATAATTGCCGCTTCATCTAAGTTTTCTGCACGAACTGCAGTATCTGCAAGAATCGTAACAACATGCGGTTGAACTTCTAGAACGCCACCAGATACATAGATTAATTCTTCTGTACCATTTTCCAGCAGAACGCGGATTGCACCCGGCTGAAGCAAAGTTACCAGTGGTGCGTGACCCGGCATAATACCGAGTTCACCGCCAGCACCTTTTGCAATTAGCATAGTCACAGTGCCCGAGTACAAAGACTCTTTTACACTTACAACATCACATTGCATAGTCGCCATGAGAATCTCCTAAATTAGAGCTGCTAATTAAAGTTTCTCGGCTTTAGCAATCACTTCGTCAATACCACCAACCATATAGAACGCTTGTTCTGGGATATGATCGTATTCACCAGCTAGAAGACCTTTAAAGCCACGAATTGTATCTTTAAGCGGTACAAGTTTACCAGGCGCGCCAGTAAATACTTCAGCTACGTGGAACGGTTGAGAGAAGAAACGTTGGATCTTACGTGCACGGTATACAGTAAGTTTGTCTTCTTCTGACAATTCGTCCATACCAAGAATTGCGATAATGTCTTTCAATTCTTTATAACGTTGAAGAACGTTTTGAACTGAACGAGCAATTTCGTAATGCTCAGTACCAACAACTAATGGATCTAACTGACGTGAAGTTGAGTCTAGTGGATCGATCGCAGGGTAAATACCTTGAGATGCAATGTCACGGCTCAATACTACAGTTGCGTCTAAGTGCGCAAACGTTGTAGCAGGCGATGGGTCAGTTAAGTCATCGGCAGGTACGTATACAGCTTGAATAGATGTAATCGAACCAGACTTAGTTGAAGTAATACGCTCTTGAAGAACACCCATCTCTTCTGCAAGTGTAGGCTGGTAACCTACTGCAGATGGCATACGACCTAGAAGTGCTGATACTTCAGTACCTGCTAGTGTATAACGGTAGATGTTGTCTACGAACAATAATACGTC
Organism: Acinetobacter sp. Lyrl_1; assembly: GCF_051948795.1. NCBI lineage: Bacteria > Pseudomonadati > Pseudomonadota > Gammaproteobacteria > Moraxellales > Moraxellaceae > Acinetobacter > Acinetobacter sp. Lyrl_1. Next base: position 13,244 of record NZ_JAYJLK010000046.1, on the reverse strand, counting down.
ACGACCTTTACCGTTCTCGTCTTTTTGATCACGGAAGTACTCAGCCATAGTCAAACCAGTTAACGCTACGCGTAAACGGTTACCAGGTGGCTCGTTCATCTGACCGTAAACCATGGCTACTTTGTCAAGAACGTTAGAGTCTTTCATCTCGTGATAGAAGTCGTTACCTTCACGGGTACGCTCACCAACACCAGCGAATACAGATAAACCTGAGTGCGCTTTAGCGATGTTGTTGATCAACTCCATCATGTTTACGGTTTTACCAACACCCGCACCACCGAACAGACCAACTTTACCACCTTTTGCGAACGGGCAAAGTAAGTCAATGACTTTAATACCAGTTTCTAGAAGGTCAGTAGAAGCCGCTTGTTCTGCATAAGAAGGCGCTTGACGGTGAATTGGTAAACGCTCTTCAGTTGCAACTGGACCAGCTTCGTCGATAGGGCGACCAAGAACGTCCATGATACGACCAAGAGTCGCTGTACCTACTGGTACAGAGATTGGCGCGTTAGTGTTAGTTACGTTCAAACCACGCTTAAGGCCTTCAGTAGAACCCATTGCAATAGTACGAACTACGCCATCACCAAGTTGTTGCTGAACTTCTAATGTAGTTTCAGTACCGTCAACTTGGAGAGCGTCATAGATCTTAGGAACGCTGTTGCGTTCAAACTCGACGTCGATAACCGCGCCGATGATCTGAATGATACGACCGCCACTCATTGCTGTCTCCTCAATTCAAACTAATAATGTTAAACGGCAGCGGCACCACCAACGATTTCAGAAATTTCCTGAGTAATCGCGGCTTGACGCAGCTTGTTATAAATAAGTTGTAGGCTCTTGATCAGTTCACCTGCGTTGTCTGTTGCAGCTTTCATTGCAACCATACGTGCAGACTGTTCACATGCGATGTTTTCAATCACACCTTGATAAACCATAGACTCGATGTAACGAACCAATAAACCATTTAACAGCTCTTCAGCTTCTGGTTCATAGATATAATCCCAACCGTATTGACGGTTAAGAGTCTTGTTTTCTTCAGCAGCTGCTAAAGGAACAAGTTGTTCGATTTTCTGATCTTGAGTCATGGCATTTACAAAGCCATTCGATACGAGGTAAATGCGATCTAACTCGCCTTTATCGTACGCATCCAACATCACTTGCACAGAACCAGATAACTGTTCAAGACTTGGCGCATCACCTACGTTTGTAGTTGCACCAAGCACTTTACCGCCGTAGTTTTTAAAAAACGAAACCGCTTTTTGACCAATTAAAGCAAACTGAACTTCAATTGACTGCTCTTGTTGTTGCTGTACATGCTTTACAACTTTCTTGAACAAGTTAATGTTCAAGCCACCTGCCAAACCACGATCTGAAGACACGATGATATAACCAACGCGTTTTACAGGGCGTTCAATCATATAACGGTGTTTGTATTCAGGGTTCGCCTGTACCAAATGAGCAATTACACGGTGCATATTTTCGGCATACGGACGGCCTTGAGCCATGCGCTCTTGCGCACGACGCATCTTAGAAGCAGCAACCATTTGCATCGCGCGAGTAATCTTTTGCGTGCTCTTGATACTAGCAACTTTGGCGCGAATTTCTTTTAAATTTGCCATACGCTTAACCTAGTATTCGAAAGCCCTTTCAGGCTTCCGAAGGTTGATTCCGTGAACCAAACCTCTAACTAGCCAATGCTAAATTAGTAAGTTTGAGTCGCTTTAAAGCTTTCAATACCTGCTTTGATTGCAGCTTCGATGTCTTTGTTGAAATCACCAGTTTCATCGATTTGTTGCATTAACGCAGCATGTTCTGAACGGAAGTAAGAAATTAACGCAGCATCAAAGTCTACGATTTTCTTCACTTCTACGTCAGCCATGTAGCCTTCGTTAGATGCATAAACTGAAACAGCTTGGTCAGCAATTGAGTATGGCGCATATTGTTTCTGCTTCATTAACTCAGTTACACGTTGACCATGTTCAAGTTGCTTACGAGTTGCTTCGTCAAGGTCAGAAGCGAACTGAGCAAACGCTGCCAATTCACGGTATTGCGCCAAAGCGGTACGGATACCACCAGACAATTTTTTGATGATCTTAGTTTGAGCAGAACCACCAACACGCGATACAGAAATACCCGCGTTCACAGCAGGACGGATACCCGCGTTGAATAATGATGTTTCTAAGAAGATCTGACCATCTGTAATCGAAATTACGTTGGTTGGTACGAATGCAGATACGTCACCTGCTTGAGTTTCAATAATCGGCAATGCAGTTAAAGAACCAGTTTGACCTTTAACTTCACCGTTAGTGAATTTCTCAACGTAGTCAGCAGATACACGAGAAGCACGCTCGAGTAGACGCGAGTGTAGATAGAACACGTCACCCGGATAAGCTTCACGACCTGGTGGACGACGTAAAAGCAATGAAATTTGACGATACGCAACAGCTTGCTTAGACAAGTCATCATAAATGATAAGCGCGTCTTCACCACGGTCACGGAAGTATTCACCCATTGTACAGCCAGAGTACGGAGCAAGATACAACATTGCTGCTGGATCTGCCGCTGCTGCTGCAACAACAGTTGTATACGCCATAGCGCCAGTTTCTTCTAGCTTGCGTACTACGTTTGCGATAGTCGATTGTTTTTGACCAATTGCTACGTATACACACTTAATGCCAGAGTTTTTCTGAGCGATGATCGCATCGATCGCCATTGCTGTTTTACCAGTTTGACGGTCACCAATGATCAACTCACGTTGACCACGGCCTACAGGGATCATGGTATCAACTGATTTATAACCAGTTTGAACAGGTTGATCCACTGATTGACGCCAAATTACGCCTGGTGCTACTTTTTCTACAGCATCAGTTAATTTTGCATCAATAGGGCCTTTACCATCAATTGGGTTACCCAAAGCATCTACCACACGGCCTAAAAGTTCTGGACCAACCGGAACTTCTAATACACGACCTGTGCAACGTGCTTTTTGACCTTCTTGAAGGCTTAAGTAGTTACCTAAAACAACGACGCCCACTGAATCCTGTTCTAGGTTCAGTGCCATACCAAATAAGCCGCCGTCGAATTCGATCATTTCACCGTACATTGCATCAGCAAGGCCGTGAATGCGCACAATACCGTCGGATACCATAACAATGGTACCTTCGTTTTTAGCGGTCGCGCTGGTGTCCAGATCGCCGATACGCTGTTTAATGAGCGCACTGATCTCGGATGGATTCAGTTGTTGCATTGCGCTATACCTCAATCTTTTATTAGTTCAGTCTTCGCAATTAAGCTAAAAGACGTGTCCGCATTTTTTCAAGCTTGTTAAGCGCAGAATCATCTATCACTTGGTCGCCTGCACGAATAACCACACCCGCAATTAACGCTGGGTTCACTTCTACAGAAACATTTACTGCCGCAGCGAAACGTTTTTCTAACGCTTGAGCAAGAATTTGTTCTTGTACAGAAGTCAATGGGAATGCTGATTCAATCACAACATCCACAGTATTGTTATTCTGTGATTTGAGCTGTTCGTATTCTGCTTGAATTTCAGGAAGCAAAGCCAAACGGTTGTTTTCAGCAAGCAATGTCAAAAAGTTTGACACTGCTGCAGTTTGGTCTTCACCTAAAACTTTGGCAAAAATACTCACCTGCTCAGCAGGCGTAAGCTCAGGGCGATTTAAGTAAGCTGAAAATGCTTCGTCTTGCACCGCAGCACTGAGCAAGTTAAGTGCTGTTGACCAATTGTCAGTTGCACCTTGCTCAGAAGCGTAAGCAAATGCTGCTTTAGCGTATGGGCGTGCCAACGTCAAGAGTTCAGCCATAATCTGCCTCTCTCTTAAAGTTTAGCAGCCAGCTGAGTCAGCATGGCATTGTGAGCTTCTGCGTCAACTTGCTGGCTAAGAATTTTCTCTGCACCAGTTACTGCAAGCGCAGCTACTTGTTGACGTAATTCTTCGCGAGCAGAATTGATTTCTGTATCAACAGCTTCTTTCGCTTGTTGACGAATACGCTCACCTTCAGCAGATGCTTGGGTACGCGCTTCTTCTACCAATTGTGCTGCACGACGATTCGCTTGTTCGATCAATTGAGCCGCTTGTGCTTTAGCTGCATCTAATTCAGCTTTCACTTGAGCTTGCGCATCGGCAAGATCAGCTTTGGCTTTTTCAGCTGCATTTAAGCCGTCAGCAATACGACGCTGACGCTCACTAATCGCATTGATTAGTGGTGGCCATACAAACTTCATGCAGAATGCGACGAAAATCGCAAATGCAATCGCTTGGCCAAACAATGTGAGGTTGATATTCATTGCAAATTCCTCAAATAGTGAATTTCGGAATTAAGCTGATTAACCTACAAATGGATTAGCGAAGATGAAGAACAAGCCAATACCAACACCGATCATAGGCACAGCATCAAGAAGACCTGCGATTAAGAACATACGAGTTTGAAGTTGTGGAGCCAATTCTGGTTGACGAGCAACAGCTTCAAGGAAGCGACCGCCTAAAAGACCAAAACCAATCGCAGTACCTAAAGCACCGAAAGCGATCAAGATAGCAGATGCAATTGCAACTAGACCTAAAGTGAGTTCCATGATAATTCCTCAGAGGTTAGGTTTTATACCAAATTAAGTTAAAAAATTGTGTGCCCAACCGCCCGATGACAGTTAGGCCATACCATTAATGCTTTTCGCTTGCCATGCTCATGTACACGATAGTCAACATCATGAAAATGAATGCTTGTAGCGTAATAATCAAAATGTGGAAAATCGCCCAAGGCACAGACAATGCCCACTGGATCCAGAACGGTAATAACGCGATAAGAATGAAGATTAACTCACCCGCATACATGTTACCGAACAGTCGTAGAGCCAATGAAACTGGTCGCGCCAAGAAAGTAGTCAATTCCAACAATAAGTTGAATGGAATTAAAAGCACTTTAGCAACTGGATTACTTGGGTTGAATGGGTTAAGTGCCAACTCACCAACGAAGCCGCCAACACCTTTCTCACGAATACTATAGAAAATAATTAAGAAGAATACAGAAATAGACATACCTAAGGTAATGTTTGGATCTGTAGTCGGAACAATTTTAAAGTAAACCTGATGAGGGTCCACACCCAGCATAGATGCAATCGCCTGTTGAGCTACATAAGGAATAAAGTCAACAGGGATTAAATCCATCAAGTTCATGAGGAAAATCCACACGAAAATGGTTAATGCTAAGGGTGCAATTAATCGAGACTTCCCATGGAAGGTATCACGTACACTTGAATCCACAAACTCGATAATCACTTCAATTACTGACTGGAATTTACCAGGCACGCCTGAATTTGCAGCTTTCGCAACAATCCAGAACAATAAACAGAAGATCAGACCAAGTCCGATAGACCAACCCATTGAATCCAAGTGAATAGCAGTGAACCCCATCTGTTGAGCTTCTTCAGCAGACTCAGCCAACTTCCATGAACCGTCTGGCATTTTGCCATAGGTCATATTGGTCAAGTGATGCTTGATATACTCGGTCGAAGTAAGGGCATGTTCTTCAGCAGCCATAAATCACACCTGGTCAATGTAAAAAAACTAATAGAACAAACGAACATCGCGTGCTGCTTGATATCTCGCCTATTCCTGAAAAACTTTTCAATTTTTGCTGCGTTTAGACTCGTTTTTGTAATCGTGACACCCAAAATGGCGCAACCCACGACATGCTTTGAACGAGCATAAAACCACAAAACAATGCCACCGGGGATAACGGCTGTACATTGCTTAAAATTAAAATGAATCCTACGATCACGATTGCAAACTTACCGAGCATTCCTCTATACATGTTCGAAAGAACCTGTCTGGACGCTCGTGCACCTGCTGCTCGAAACGACTGCCATGAAAAATAACAACTTGCCAACCAACAAACACTAGCACCAAGTGCAGCGCTTAAGGCAGCCGTTGAGTCTTTCAAGACCCACGCTATCAGGGCTGAAACTGGAATCATGAATGCTTGTAAGAAGACCAAAGCTTTAGCTAATCGTCGGTCAATCAAGCGACTAGTTCGGCTCATTTTTTTATCCACTCACAGCATTAATGCTTGACAAGTTCAACTGATGATCGTTTTTTATCGCAGGCATTATAGAGTTAGCCCCCTGAACATGCAATCGTTTCCCGACCTTAGTCGTGTTTTTTTGCATGTTTGTCTCGGAATTGTCATATTTCAATTTTGCTTAAAAAACGCATCATTTTCGTGCATTTAATACACAAGCCTTGGTTTGCTTGGCTAATTGCTGCCACGCTTGCACAAAATCATCTGCACCGCGCATGCTTTCATCGACCTTTTGAAACACAATTGGATTCAATTTCATATACTGATTTTTACTGGCATGACCTTCTGCAAGCAGGCACATTTTTGGATTTGGTCGGTGATCGTTCAAATATTTAATTTGTGCGACTGTTGGCGCAATATGCGGATCATTGGTCATCGACCCAGAAAATTCTAAATTTAAGGCACGTTCTAAATATTGATAGGCATCGTGATAAGCCCAATATGGCTGTACTGCAGTTTGAGTCCGAAACTGACTTGCACTTTTGAATAAACTCTGTGCGAAGGCACGTGCGTTGTTCCAATAAGCATCGCGATGTTCAGGCATTTGCTGAGAACGTAACGCGGCAATAAAGAAGCCGATACGCACCGCATTGTTTGGGTCTAGCCAGACATGGCTGTCTACTGTATTTTTTAATGCTGCACCACGTTCTGAACGCTGCGGCAAAGTTTTCATAATGCCCGTATCTAATAAAGCAATCGCTTTAGGATTTTGATGTAATACACGTTCTAGCGGTGCTTCATGCGCCTTACCTAGCCAAATAATTAAATCCGCATCTTGGATGATTTTTCGATGTGCAGGCGTGAGCGATACATCATGCCCTGTTTGATCTGCCAGTAATAACGTGGGTGTTTCGATATTTTGCGTGACTTTTTGGGCAATCAAATAGATAGGATGGGTAGACACCACCAAAGCCTGCGCCATGCTGACAGTACTGCATAACGCTAAAAGACAGAAACTAAATAAACGAAACATTGCGGCATATCACGAAAAATCGACAAATGTTATAATATAACAAATTTATAAAAATACCTACGTATAATCGAAACTAATAACGCTTCATGCTAAGATTTACTGTCGTTTTTCTTTTAAAGTTCAACTGGGGTGGCTATGAGCTTATGTTCGCACGAGCATCACAATGCATTACATGGCGTTCACGACCATCACAATGTCGATCAACGTCTTGCCGAAGCTGAAAGTTTATGTGCGGCAACAGGTGCTCGTTTAACACCGCTACGTAAAGAAGTGTTGGAACTCATTCTCAAGGCATCTGCACCAATGGGTGCTTATGATTTATTGGCGAAAATTAAAAGTGAGTCTGATCGTCCTGCAGCACCGCCAACGGTGTACCGTACTTTGGATTTTTTACTGGAAAAAGGACTAATTCACCGTTTGACTTCAATCAATGCCTATATTCCTTGCTGTCATCCACGTGAAGGACACCAAGCGGCTTTTTTGATCTGTACTGAATGTAAAGTCGTTAAAGAAGCTTCAGCGCAAGGTTTATTAGAGCAATTAGATCAGTTGGCAGCCTCTGACCGCTTTAGCCCGCATCACAGCATTATTGAGATTTCTGGAAAATGTCAGCAGTGCAACAGCAAATAACCACTGCACCGCTCATCGCCTTGCACAATATTCAGGTGCGAATAGATGAGCGCGATATTTTAAAAAATGTCGATTTTGAATTACATGCACGTGAAATTGTCACGCTAATTGGCCCCAATGGCGCAGGAAAATCGACTCTAATTAAAGTCTTGCTTGGCATTGTCAAACCAAATGCAGGCAAGCTCGTAAATGCTCGCAAATTGACCTTTTCTTATGTGCCGCAAAAGTTTAATCCTTCACACAGCTTGCCTTTAAGAGTGAAAGATTTACTGGCTTTAGAAAAATGCCCAGACGCAATTAAAGCAGAAATTATCCGCGATACTGGCATTGCCAAACTGCAAGATTCAAAAGTACAACAACTGTCTGGTGGTGAGCGGCAACGGGTGCTATTGGCACGCGCCTTATTACGTCAACCTGATGTTTTGGTACTGGATGAGCCGATGCAAGGACTAGATATTCAGTCCGAAGCTGAACTGTATGACTATGTGCGCAACTTACCGAGCAAATATGGCTGTGCGGTGTTGATGGTGTCGCATGATTTGCAATGGGTCATGCAAGGTACGCATCGTGTGGTATGTTTAAATAAACACATTTGCTGTAGCGGTTTGCCCGAAAATGTACAGCAACATCCTGAATACCAAGCTATTTTTGGAACCAATCGGGTGTTTTATCAACATCACCATGAACACTGCGCCCATGGCGATCATGCCGAGCCTTGTCAGCATGATTCACGACCTCATATTCACCCTGAACCGGAAGCTTAACCCATGATGGATTGGCTACAATTGCTGTTACCTGCATGGATCATGGGCAGTTTATTGGTATTTTTGACCGCCCCACTTGGCTGTTTAATGCTGTGGCGACGCATGTCCTTTTTTGCCGATACGATGGCGCATGGCACTTTATTGGGTGTGGCAATTGCAGGCGCGTTAAGTTTACCTCTGTGGATGGGCGTGACATTCTTGGCATTATTATTGGTGGGTGTTTTGTGGATTTTACATGATCCACGGTTGCCGAATGATGCATTATTGGCGCTCTGCTCTGCGACCTTGCTCTGTTCAGGTTTGCTCTTTATTCAACATATTCCGAGTTTGCGTCCTGAGTTGCTGAGCTATTTATTTGGCGATTTACTCACCATTTCATGGGCAGATTTACCCGTATTTGCTTTGGTCATTATTGCAGCCTTAGCGGTACTCTATAAGTTTTGGCAGGCTCAAATTCAAATTGCAATTGACCCTGATATTGCGGTTAGTGAAGGCGTGAATGCCCAATGGCAACGCCTGATTTTTATGTTGTTGTTGGCATTATTTACGGTATTGGCTTTACGTGCAGTCGGCTCTTTATTGATGGGCGCATTGCTGGTGATTCCCGCCTTAACCGCACGTTTATTGGCTCACTCGCCTAAACAAATGGTGATTTGGGCATTTATTGTGGCGCAAATTGCAGTCAGCGTAGGTTTATGGTCAAGTGCAGGCTTAAACATTTCAACAGGTTTAAGCATTGTGATGACTATGGCGATCATTTTTGCGGTGATTTTTAGCGTGCAAAAAGTCAGAACGATGGCTTAGTTTTTCGTTAATGAATATCTATATTTTTGTATTGCAGCAATGAGCATTACGACCAAAAATGGCAGTATATACGCTATCCACAGTGCTATATCACTATGAATCACTTGCTGTAAAAGACTCAATTGCTGCTGACTTTCTGAAACAGCATTCCAATCTATCTTTTGTAGATAAAACATTGCATGAATGGCAATCAACAACACAGCCGTAATATTAATCAACACCACACTTTGCCACACCGTATGTTTAAAATAAGTTTGCAAGGCGGCAAATACAAAAGAAAAAATCAAATTGATACTCAAATGTGCCATCAAAGCAATTGGCCAAAACACGCTATCTACTGAAAACTGAATTGCTAATCCAATTGCAATTAAAGTTGAAAAACTTAAAAGCAACATGCTGATCCACCAATGTTGCCAATAAAGTGCTCGCGGAATACATTTTATTTTCAACGTATGTCTCAATCTATTTTTATAATTACAGCGTACACTTTTGTGTAATTGAAGACATTACTGATGCACCAAACTCAACAAAAACGCAGCACCTGCAAACAATGCAGCAAAAGTACGATTCATAAATTTTTGCTGCTTCGGTGATCTTAACAAACGCAAAACTTTTGCAGCCAAGCCCGTATAGCCCGCCATCACAATCAAATCAATACTAATCATGGTCAGTGCCATAATTGCATATTGCGTCCATTGCGGTTTAGATAAATCTAAAAATTGCGGTAAAACTGCCAATAAAAACACAATTGCTTTGGGATTGCTCATATTGACCAGAAAGCCGTACATCACCAATTTTCCAGCAGATTTTCGCGTCAGCTCATGCTGAATTTCAATCGACTGTGTAGGCGCTGCCCATTGCAAATACGCCAGATATAACAAATATGCCACACCAAACCATTTCACAATTAGAAATGCCCAAGGTGTTGTCGCAAATAATACCCCTGCCCCTGCGGCTACAATCGCGATTTGCAATAATAAAGCGAGTTGTAGACCAATCGCATTCCAATACCCATGTCGAAAACCATAATTCAAACCACTCGACATAGATGCTATTGCACCCGCGCCAGGTGAAACACTAATCACCCAACAGGCCAACATAAACGCAATCCAAACTTGATAAGACATATATCGCCGCTTTTCACAAGACAGTGCATTATATGATATTTCACTTAATCTCATGACTAAAAACGTTGAATAAAATCGGGTTCAGGCTATTAAGCCTGCATGCAATCAGGCACAATAAAGTCAACTTTATAGAAAACAACAAATTTTCAGGAGCTATACATGACTGCCCAATCTGTAATTTTGCCACTACCTTCAGATCATGCTCGCTTTCTTGTACTTCGTTTAAAAGACTTAAGCATTACTGAGTTAAAAGAAAAATTGGCTGACTTGTTTAGCACACGGGATCGTTTGATTACCCAACATCCACATGCCCAAATTAAAACTGGCGTTGCTTTTGGCCCTGAACTTTGGGCACAGCTCTATCAGCAATCTCCAGAGGGTTTTAAACAATTACAACCAATTCAAGGTGCGTACCCAATGCCTGTCGTGCCTGCCGATGTGATCATTCACCTCGCCAGTACACGTGCGGATATTTGCTTTGCACTCAGTCAGGCATTCTTTGAGGGGATTCAAGACAAAATTGATGTCTTGGATGAACGGGTCTGTTTCCGTTATTTTGATGGACGCGACATGACGGGCTTTATTGATGGTACCGAAAATCCACAATTTCCAGATGATCGTGCCGAAGTTGCACTTTTAGGCGAAGATGCAGGCGTGTTTGCCGATGGTTCTTTTATTTTTGCACAGCGCTATTGCCACGATTTAGAAAAATGGAAAAAGCTGAAAGTCGATGCTCAGGAACACGTGATTGGTCGTACCAAACTTGAATCTATTGAGTTGGATGACGAGGTTCAACCTGAGAACTCGCACGTGTCGCGTACTGTGGTTGAAGATGATGCAGGCGATGAGATGGAAATTTTGCGTCACTCGCTGCCTTATGGCGATGGTCAGGGTGATCAAGGCTTATTCTTTATTGCCTACACCAAAGATTTGAGCATTATTGATGCCATGTTAGAGCGTATGTTTGGCACGTCTGGTGATGGCATCCATGACCGTTTACTGCACTTTGTGACTGCTCTAGACGGTGCATATTACTTTGCCCCAAGTGAAGAGTTATTAGAAGAAGTGATGGAAGGTTGATCAAAGCTATCATGAAGTTGCTACAAAGCGACTTCATGAGGATTATCCTATACATCAAATAACATCGGACAGCATAATATATGCCTTTACCACTCCATTTTTTTTACTAATATAATCAATACTTAGGAAAAAATTATCTTTGTTTTTTGCAATATGGTTTATTTTGACTCGATCCCCTTGGATGAGATAAGACTTTTTCCGAATAAAATAACGATCAAACAAGAATGCTTTAGGAGAAGTTATCATCAGATTTTGAATCTCTCTTCCTAAGTCATCTTTAAGCACATAAACTTTATAACCATTTAAAAAATAAGTACTTATATTTATGTTTGGAGCCAAAGATTTCCATTCCTCTTGTCTTGAATAGCTTCCAGACTTTAATGTATAGATTCTTTTGTAGCTGATTGCTCCATCTTTGAACCTTTCAATAATCTGATTATTTATAAATTCAGGATCATACAAAGGACTTAAATAAAATTCTTTTGCCTTCAGGGAAGAAATTTCAAATATTCGATACTGCCCACTTGGATTACAGTCTTCAGTATAATTGACCACTACATATTTTTTTAAAGGAATACCCAAATACTCTACTGAAAAAGCATCTTTATCAAAACAATAGTCTTTTTTATTAAATAATAAGAAATTTTCTCCGTTTTCATTATAATAAATACTATTTTTTTCTTTAATCAATATTTCTTCTGCCGATACATAACAAGTAAAAAGCAATAAAAAAAATAGATAAAATTTATTTAAACCCATCTCTTTTCTCAACCTCTTTTAATATTTTTATAAATAATTTTTTTCTTTCAGCCATACCATTATTTCCACCGTTTATTCTCCTACTAACAGATTCAACAACTTTTAAATGATAGTTATCACTATAAGTGCCATTTAAATCTTTATATCCTTTGTGAATTAAACTATCAGCATTTTTAAATACATTAAAAGCCCAGACTGAGCTATCTACAGCATGAAATAAATCATCACAGAGTAATTCCGGATTATTAACCACGTCAATTCCAGAATAGCTTTTATATTTTTTATACGCACTTTTCCAAGTTAGCTGAATTAAGCCTCGCCCTTTGTATTTAGGGCCATCTCCTAAAGATGTGTTTCCTTCAGCCAAAATTTGTTTTCTTCTTCTACATGCTCGGCTTTTTTTTATATCACAAACAGATGGTGGAAAATTTGAAATATCATAATCCTTACCGCTCGCATACTCAATCAATGTATTAAAATGATCACACTCATGATAAATTTGTGCTAAAAAATGACATAACATTAATTTGTCTTTAAGATTATGCTTAATTAGGCTTTTGTTTAACTCTATAACAAATTTTTCAGGTGGAGTATTATGTGTCGATCGCCCTTTCATTACACGATGAGAAAATAGTTTATTAGAGCCATAAACAGCTTTAAAAAAACTTAATGAAACTATCTCCTCTAAATTATACTTGATACTTTTCTCAATACTCGGCCTACCCTCTGCCGTGATACCTTTAACAACCTCCACATCCAAACGCAATTCAACCGCATCTGCACGCATTCTTTTTGCACTATAAGTCACAGGGCTTAAAGCATCCCCATTCGGCTTTAATACTCTAAATTGCAAACGCTGCCCCACCATACTGAACAATGGAGTACTGCCATTTAAAATGGTAATTATCTGTTTTTTACCCGTATCCAACATCAACATTTCAATATCAGTTGGAGTTTCAATTAACTGCTCACCTGTTCTATCTTTTAGTTTTAATTCAGATCGGCTTTTGA
>NZ_JAYJLK010000045.1:0-17649 GCF_051948795.1 Acinetobacter sp. Lyrl_1 | reverse complement strand
CGTACTGATGCAGTAGAAATTCGTACTGACGCTTTAGAAGAGGCTGATAAACTTAATGTGAAATATTCAAAAGACTCGAATTATTCTCAAATTGAGTTAGCTGGCAATACGGGTACCGTTCTTTCAAATGTTGCAGATGGTGAAGTTTCTGAAACTAGTTCTCAAGCTGTTAATGGCTCACAACTTTATTTGGCAAAACAAGAAGTTTTAGCTCAAGCAAATGAAAAATTTAATATTGTAAATAATCGTGTCGACGAACTTAATGAGCGTGTGAATAAATTCGATAAAGACGCGAAAGCAGGTATTGCTTCTGCAATCGCAATTGCTTCATTACCACAACCAACTGAAAAAGGTTATTCAATGCTGTCATTGGGTACAGGTGCATGGGATGGGGAAACAAGTTTAGCTATTGGTGCTTCAGGTGTAACTCAAGATAAAAAACTTTTTAATACACAAGTAAACTATGTTTGGAAATTCGCAAGCACAACTAATTCTCGTAGTAGTTGGGGGGGAGGGGCATCAGTAGGTGTACAGTGGAAGTAAACTGTAAATTGAGCCTGTAAATTTTATTGTTTTTTAATCAGAATTTTAACCTGATAAAATCAATGGCTTATATATTTATGCAACGAGGCCGTTTTTAAATAAAAGTTTCTCTTTTACCGAAGTATCCCCATGCTTCGGTTTTTTTATTTTATATTGGGCGAGGATCAGTGGATTTTTCATCTAATAAGCAAAATAATATAAACTAATCCTTTGTATTAGTTCTTGCCAATAATTTTGTTTAAAAAGTAGTCAATTTTTCGGTTTTTCCAATGTTCTCAACTTCCCAGGATCTAAAATTATCCCCATTTCCTGCGGATAAACCTGGGACAGTTTTTAGCCGGTCTTGTACGCATTTGCTTACGTCAATTACGGCCCTTTGCGCCTGTACGACCTGGCTGCAATTTCCTATGATGGATTCATCAGGAACAGGAAGTTCCACACAATAATAAGAACATAGATACGCACAAGGACTGTAAGGTACGACAGGAGTTATACCTAAACACCCAATACGAAAAAGCCCGACAGGATGTCGGGCTTTTTTATTGCCTATCATTTCTCATTTGCAAAACAAGCATAATGCCCCTAAAATATAGACTATAATCTATATTTTGGTTGTGGTATGTGGACAGTCATTACGACAGATCTATTTAATCAGTGGCTTGAACAGCAAGACGAATCAACACAAGAGAAGGTTCTGGCTGCCCTGGTTGTTCTACAGCAGCAAGGACCAAGTTTAGGCCGCCCTTTAGTAGATACCGTCTATGACTCTAAATTTACCAACATGAAAGAGCTTCGTGTTCAACATCGAGGTAAACCACTGAGAGCCTTTTTCGCATTTGATCCATTACGGCAAGCCATTGTGCTGTGCATTGCTGATAAAGGCGGAAAAAAGCGATTTTATAAAGAGATGCTGGATATTGCAGATGAGCAATACGAACTTCATCTCTCAACCCTAGGAGATCAATCTAATGGCTAAAACCTTACAGGAATTATTGGCTAGTCGCTCTCCAGAGAGCCAAGCTCGTATTCAACAAATGGCTGATGAACTACTTTTAAAAACTCAGCTTCACCTTATTCGAGAAGAATTAGAGATTTCCCAAAAAGAATTGGCTGAAACTCTTGGGATCAAACAACCATCACTTTCAGCAATCGAAAACCGTGGCAATGACCTTAAGATTTCAACCATGAAAAAGTATGTTGAAGCGATGGGTGGAAAGCTCCGTATTGATGTAGAGCTTCCAACAGGAAAACATATAGGATTCAATGTGTAACGATGAAAATGGGAGCTCTAGCTTCCATTTCACTTTAAGTATCGATTTCTTCTTGCATCTAAATTCATTTTCAAAAAATGACTTTTTTTACTTATAAAATCGCGTGATGAACTAATTTTTTCTCCATTTGTAATGAAATTTGTGAGCCTATAATGTTCTCTATGTCCTTTAATTGATTCTATAATGATATCTCCTGTTTTTGTCGTATAAACAGGAATTTCTAAATCGTATAGGGTTTGTTTTACAGAAGGTCTTGGGTGCTCATATTGATTTTGATAGTCACTTGTACAAATCGTTATTTTAGGTTTTACATGAGAGAAGAATTTTTTTGTATTTAAGGCACATTCTGATCCGTGGTGAGCCAATATCAAAACATCAACTTCTTGACATATAAACTTGCTACGCCTTAGAGATGATGCAATATCTTCCCTTTCAACATCACCTAAACTAAGAACATTAAAGGAACCTGTTCTAAACATTTTAACAGTAGAGTTATCATTTGATGACTCCGATAACCAAGTTGGATGATAAAAAATATTTTTATACCCTAATTTTTCTGAGTGGTCTAAACTTTTTATATATGGTGGGTCTACTTTAATTTTCCTTTTTTGAGAAGTCTGATAACTCATTATTAAATCTAAACATTCTTGACCATTATCAGAATGAGGTTCATATCCAGGATATTCTATTCTTGATGGTCTAAAATCAGATAATATTTCCTCTAAATCAGACTTTTTACAGTGATCTCTATCCCAACTTGTAATATGTAAAGTATCAATTCTAGTTTTATCGAAAGTATGCAATTCTTCTTCTAAACCAGGGCGACTCCATGGCCCTATTCGGGCCTCGATAAGCGTGAAATTTTCATTAGTAGCATATGACATTAAGCTACCAGTTTGCTTTAACTGATAGGCTCTAAATCGAGTTCGTTTAGGATCCATAATTCTCGTACATAAAACAATAAGTTAAACTTATTCGATGATTACAAACCCATTCTCATTTTACAAGCCTCGTAACCATGATCTAGAATCATATCGAACTCGTTTTCTGCTAATTTTTTTAAAGTCGTTGGGAATGACTGTGTAAAAATAGCATTTTTATTATCTTTCGGAATTTTTGATTCTTTTATATTTATATATAGTCCTTGTCCAAAATTATTTTTAGAAAAATTAATAAAAGAACGAATACGTAAAGCTCTAGATTGATCAGAAATTATATCGGTAATATGTTTTAGTCGCCAAGGACTCAATTTCTTAGAAAGAAAATTTTGTGCTAATGGTGCTCCTGCATCAGAAACAATAAGTACAGTTTCAGAACTAATTGACTCTTTTTTCTCTTGTTTTCCTGTATCAAAGAATGGTTCTAGACCAAGATTGTCATACACACCACCATCATATAGATGTATATGTGTATAGTTTAATACGATCTCGTTCTTCTCAGTTTCCCTCTTTCCCCAAGAGCTTTTATGCCATTTATAATCAGTCGTATTGACAACTAAAGGGCCTATCCCACCAGGAAAAGCAGCAGATACAGCCATAGCTTGAGCTAACGGAAACTTTTCAGTTTCTTCTGTATAACCTAGAGAATATTCTCCGAAATTTACCTTTTTAAATCTAAATCTCTTCCCTGTTTCTGCGGTAGTTGCATTGATATGCCATACAGGATGATCAGGAATTTCAGACAATTTACAATTGATTCCCCATTCGCTATACAAGGTATTTGCCAATAAATTTGATCTAGATAATAAAAATTTAAAGTTTTTAGGATTTTTGAGCTGCCTTATCATTCCCATCATTAGACTTTTAGAGCATAATTTCCCCCTAAGATCAGGTATCGTATTTGTCAAAAATATCTTAGATGTTGGCCAAATCATTTCATTACTTTTGAAAATAAGACCTAATATTAAACTACCACCAGAAACCGTTGAAATATGCTGTATATTTTCCAATCTATTTTTTTCAGCCAAATATTTTAATACTCCTAAATGAAAAATCATTGCTCGAATTCCACCTCCAGATAATGCTAATGCTAGTGGAAGATCATAGTTACTAATTATTTGATTATCAGAAGAAGCTAAACTCATAGATAAAATTCACTTGAAATAACTTATTTATATTTCAGATTGTAACTTTAAAAAAATATTATTAGCTATTCATCCTAATCTAAACTTTTGTATTTAACATAAAATCTCTTATGTGAAGCAACCTGTGTAACTCCAAAATAGAAATGTCCGGTTTCTCCAAAGTAAAAATGTCCGCTTTTAGAATATGCGCTTTTGCGATTATCGAAGCGGACGGTTTGATATGTTGGTGTCTATGTCGGATAAAGAACTTAAACGATTGTCGGTCTTGCAGGAAATCTGCGATCAACGTATAACTCAATCCCAGGCTGCTCAGCTACTTCATATTTCAGAACGTCAGATCAGGCGTTTACTGCAAAAATACAAAGCTCAAGGCCCAGCTGCATTAGCCCATGCCGGTCGTGGTCAAACCAGCAATTCCAGGCTTCCTGAAGAACTCAGGCTCAAGTGCCTCAATATGGTTGCTGAGCAATTCCATGGTTTCGGACCCACTTTAGCGCATGAAAAGCTGACTACCATTCATGGATTCGATATTTCAGTGGAAACCCTGCGTTCCTGGATGATTGCAGCCGATTTATGGATTCCTCGCTCCAAACGCCTGAAACGCCCATATCAGCCTCGTTATAACCGGGACTGTTATGGTGAACTGATCCAAATTGATGGCTCACATCATGACTGGTTTGAAGGAAGAGCCCCTAAATGCTGTCTATTGGTGTTTATCGATGACGCCACAGGAAAATTGCAGCACTTACGCTTCTGTGAGTCAGAATCAGCCTTTGACTATATGATTTCAACACGTTTGTATGTTGAGCAGCATGGTAAGCCTTTAGCCTTCTACAGCGATAAACATTCAGTCTTCAGGGTGAATCAAAGCAGCAAGAAAGACACCAAGATTACGCAATTTGGGCGCGTACTCAGCACCCTGAATATCGATATTATCTTCGCTAATTCACCACAGGCCAAAGGCCGTGTAGAACGAGCCAATAGAACGCTTCAGGACCGTCTGATCAAAGAAATGCGCCTGGAAGGCATCTGTTCGATTGAACAAGCGAATGCCTGGCTACCCTGCTTCATTGAGCAATTCAATCAGAAGTTTGCCAAGATGGCCTTTAATCCCAAGGATCTACACCGGACTGTCACTGAAACAGCCGAAGAATTAGATGATATTTTTACCTGGCGTGAACCCCGCAGAGTCACGAATAGCCTGACGATTACTTATGATAAATGCGTATATCTCCTGGAAAACACGGAAGAAAACCAAAGATTGATTAGTAAGTATCTTGAGTTCCTGGAATACCCGGATGGTACAGTCGCGATTGAATATCAGGGAAGAAAAATCAATTACAGCATCTTCGATAAATTAAGTCAGCTTAACCAGCGAGAGATTGCTGAGAATAAACGTTTAGGTGCAGTTCTCAATCATATTCAACAACAGCATGAAGAATTGGAACAGCAAAACAAACGTAATCGTTCTCAATCTATGCCAAGCAGACGTGCACAGAAGACAGTAATCAAAGAACGAAATCTGAATCCTGTGCTTGACTTGGAAATGTCTGTATAGGACATTTCTATTTGGTTTTAAGGTAGGACATTTCTACTTAGGAATAACAAACCTGAATGCAGCGGATCCCCATTGGGGCGCGTTGAGATAAGCCTCTTTTAGATAACTTTAGCAACTCGATAAACAGTTGCAACTCCACAATTCACTGCTTTGGCAATTTCTTCCTTAGTCATATTGCCAACTGCTAGCAATTCTTTTATCCGTTTGTGCTTAGCCTCATTTGCCTTCTTGCCTGTTGGTTTATAACCCGAACGTGTCAGGCCCTGCTTAATACGTTCTATACGTTTCTCATTGTCCAGACGAGCCATCGTTGCCAAAAGATCAATCAACATATTATTGATGAGTTCCAGGATTGAATGAGTAATGCTGTCACTGGTTTGAATCATTTGGTAGGTAGTAGGAAGATCTGCTACGACTAAACGAAGTCCCTTCTCCTGAATCCTGCGCTTCAACTCTTGAAAATCCTGTTGGGTTAGGCGTGATAATCGATCAATACTTTCAACCAACAAGGTGTCACCTTGATTTGCTTCTGACAGTAGCTTATTCAATTCAGGTCGATCTAACTTCATACCACTATAGTTTTCCACGTATACAATGGTTTCGCCCAAATTCAAGTTTTGGTTTAGATCCTGAAGAATCTGCAAAGCCCTTTCTGCATCTTGATCTTTAGTTGAAGCTCGTAGATAAATACGTGTATTCATTTTTATCATTTAATCTTAACTCTATTAGATTAATGATAACACTATCATTTAATTGTTGCACTAAGTCTAATGATAGAGATTGTATGCGATTTGGCTCGCTATCATTCAGCTATACTCTTTTGATAAAAAAAGCATGACTAAAAGCCATGCCTTGGGAATTCGTATAACGCCTATTATGTTAATTTTAGAGAAACTCAATAATAAAACTATTTCTTTTTAGTTTTTATCTCACTAATTAATATTCCTAAAATGACACAAAGCCCACCAATAAGAGCTAAAAAGGGTAAACGCTCTCCTGCCAGCCTTCCGAATATTGCTGCCCAAACAGGCTCACCTGAATAGATAATAGCGGCCCTAGAAGGATCTACAGTACGTTGTGCCCAATTCATAGCAAATTGAATGAGTGTGCTGGCAAATCCCAGACTTAATGTAACTACTACGAGTTGCCATGAAATATTAGGAATTTCCGTTTCTCCTGCGAAAGGCATGATAAAAAAACAGAAAATAGACGCTACTACTAATTGGATGATAGTGACATTCTTTAAATCGACTCTACCTGCAAACTTACTGATCAAAATGATTTCAAGGGCTATTCCCAGCGCACTCAAAAGAGTAAAAATTTGTCCTAAATTAAAGTTAACGCCCCTAAAATCATTCCCTGTTAGAAGTATCAAACCAATAAAGGAAAAAAATATTCCAATCCAAATAAAGATATTTGGAAGCTTCCGATAAAAAATCCAGATTAATATTGGTACAAGAGGAATATATAGTGCTGTTAAAAATGCAGACTCACTACTTGTTATCGTCTTTAAACCTATAGTTTGAAGTCCGTATGAAAGTGCTAGTACGGCACCTATCGAAATACCCGCAATAACATCATCTTTACTTATCTTTTTTAGATACTTAAACGTAAAAATAAGCAAAATCATAGCAGCAACCAGAAATCGGCAACCAACAAAGAAAATAGGAGTCGTGTAATTAAGGACATAGTGAACAGCTAAAAAGGTTCCTCCCCAAATCATAGTTATAAATACAAGTACGATCTCAGGAGGTAATCTTTCTTTTAAGACATGAATTAAGGACATTACAAAATCTAAAGTGAAATATACTGCACTATTATTGCATCCATCTTGTTTATAGTGCAATATATTGCACATTAAACTTGTGAATACTCAGAATGAACACTGTCCTTGAATTTTTAGGAAAAAATATTCGTTTTTTTCGAGAGAAAATAGAACTGACTCAACAAGAGCTTGCTGATCGTTCAGGGGTAAGCAGACGTACAATAATTGCTTTAGAAGCAGATCAAATAAATATTAGTTTGGCTAAATTAGATGCTATAGCAAATGCCCTAAATATTAGTTTTAGTACTTTAGTTAGTCCGCTAGATTCAAAAATTCAACACTCTTGTACAAATATCTTAGCTTGGAAAGGCAATCATACAGAAAGCTATGCAAATTTACTGGGTACAGTGGATAACGGTACACAGACAGAAATGTGGATATGGTCACTAGCAGCTGGCGATTCTTATATAGCTGAACCTGATCCAGAAGGCTGGAAAGAAATGCTCTATATCATCCATGGAGAGTTAACACTTGAAATTGAAGGTCAATTTAAGATTCTAGGCCCTGAAGATTCGTTTATTTTTTCCAGCTCTACTTTGTACTCATATCATAATAAAAGTGATGAACAGGTAAAATTTGTGAGAAATGTTATTCATTAGCAGATCATTCAACATAATGGTTATTATACGAAATGAAAAAGCCTAGACACTGGTCTAGGCTTTAAACTTTAAAAAATACATAAAAATCAGTGTTATAAACTCAGTTTTATAGCTTCGTATAACGTGCATTATGTTAATTTTAAAAAAAATTAAAGATAAGGTTTAATAATTTCATAAATTGATGTTCCAATATTATCTTTGAGTTCCTTAGGATCTGTCGATATTTGTGAATCAATAATATTTTTTGGTAAATCTTCAAATTTAGAGACAATATACTTTGCGTCATAATTACTTTTGCTAGTATATCTTTTAGAAACTTTTTTCAACTCATTATCCAAAGCATGAGGCATATACTTTACTCTTGATTTTGGTCTAATTCTTTTATTCTCAAAAGCCAAATCTCTATCTAAATGATTGATATCATTCAAATGTAATAAAAGGAAAATTTCAAAACAAGGATTTGATATGCCAAGGCTGTACCCATTCTTTTCAGAAATTTCTAAGACTTCATCATACTGATACTCTTTAAAGCTTTGCTTATCCCTATCAATAATTATTAGAATTTTATCAATTCCATGCTCAAATCCTTTTAATTCAACTATGGCATTTAACATTTCTAATGGCTTATCTTTAACCAATGCTAAGTTACCAAATAAAATTTGATAATTTTCATCACCAATCAATTGATGTATAAGATCAAGCTTTTCTTGAAGTCCTTCTAATGTCGATTCTGTTTCTGTAAGAATTTCTTCTTTGATAACACCTATTTGGTGGATCACGTCCTCATTTAAATTAGTAGTTAATTTAAAATATGTATCAATCGATTTAACTACAATTAGCTGATGAGACTTTGTACCATCTTCCCTATCTAGAAAAACTATTTCACCTAAAATTTTATCAACAAATGCATTCTTAAATTCACGGATATAAAGCCCTTCAGTTTCAGCCCCTTCCACAACAAAAAATAGTTTAGGTTTCGGCGCTTTCGGCTCTTCTACATCCCTAGCTTGGCTAGGAGCTTTATTTGTAAGTCTAAATCCCACAGTTTTCTCATTTAATTATTAAAAAACTTGAACTTAGGAATACTACCATAACGACCATCTAAATATGCTGTCATAATGTCCTTATCAAACCGAGTTTTAAACTCTTCTAATGAGTATATTTTACTTTCTCCAATATCATTTTTTTCTACAAACCAAATTTCATCTCGTCTCATAATATTCAAATCTAAAATTCGATCTTCATGAGTAGAAACAATCAGCTGTGATTTGTTCTCTATTGAAAGATATTTTTTAACAAAATTAAATGTAAGATTTGGATGTAAACTGCGATCTAACTCATCAACAACGAATATTTTTTCATTTTTATTTTTAATAATATCGTAAAGTTCCAGCAATCTTACAGTACCGTCAGATTCCTCACCTAAAGTATAATATTCACCATCCATATAATGGCAAAACTTAATAACTCTAAAGTTAATATCACCATCAATGTTAACTTTTATAGAATATAAGTTATTCTCAGTTCGCATCATTGCTGAGAATTCTCTAATATTTTTATCTATTTTTTCAATTTTCTGTATATTATCTTGAAGATATTGAAGTTTTTCATCCACATCCTCTTTTACGAAATCAATAAATTTTGGATCTTCAACTTTGTATATTTCATCGAGTTGAATATCTTCTACATGTATACCTGTAATTCCTGTACCAAAATCTTTTAAAAAATTTTCAATAGATTCATCACTTTCTTCTAAATAAGTTAGGCTACGATCTGCCGCTTGCGTAGGAGATATAACTTCAAGTTTTCTCTCAAACCAGAAGAATACTTTATTAAAAATAAATGCTTTACTATCTTTAGAAAAATCACTTTTCGTATCATTCAAGAAATGTAGGAATAAACTTTCATCATGTTTTTTTAACTCTTTAAAATCTTCTACATAAGTAAGCAGCCTAGCTCTATCTCTAGCACTATTAGTTAAATTATCAATATCAATTTCTAATTTTTTAGTTTCATATTCCATCGTGAATAAAGGAAATTCTTCTTCTCCTTTAATTTCATACATCCATTCTTTTTTCAGTTCTCCTTTGGATAACAAAATAGAAAAACCATAGGAATAAATTACTTTATTAATAATAATTTCATATTCAAAACTGGATTCTAAATCTTTATTGATAATATTAGTTCTACAATAAGATTTTTTATGAACAATATTTAATTCATTTTCAGTAATACACTGCTTTGAAAATTTAATTGCTTTGATAATATTAGATTTTCCAGCACCGTTCGCACCATAGATAGTAGAGAATTTTAGAAGATCTAAAACTGGCGTAGTGTAGACATGATTAGGATGCTGTCTAGTTTTTCCTTTTACTAAAGATAAAGTATTCAACTCGGCAAAAGAAAGAAAATTTAGGACTCGAAAATTAGCTAACATATCTGTATGTGATTTTTTCACTTATAATAGGTAAGAATCTAAACTATTCTATATAAAAAGCAATTTTTTTTAATCTAAAAGTGACCAAATCACCTATTTAACATAAAATCTCTTATGCGAAGCCTAGGTATATAGTCAAAGCACTGTAGACGAACAACTTGTTCGTTTGAACAAAATCCCACAGACGAACAACTTGTTCGTTTGAACAAAATCCCGCAGACGAACAATTTGTTCGTTTGAACAAAATCCCGCAGACGAACAATTTGTTCGTTTGAACAAAATCCCGCAGACGAACAATTTGTTCGTTTGAACAAAATCTCCCAGGCGAACAACTTGTTCGTTTGAACAAAATCCCACAGACGAACAACTTGTTCATTTGAACAAAATCCCGCAGACGAACAATTTGTTCGTTTGAACAAAATCCCGCAGACGAACAATTTGTTCGTTTGAACAAAATCTCCCAGGCGAACAACTTGTTCATTTGAACAAAATCCTACAGACGAATAAGTGCTTAATACTTTAAATATTTAATCTTTCTTAGTATTCCCTTAACTTTTACATCTACCTCAGACAATACCTCATTCTTACTCTGAGGTTTGTCCATTGCTCGGTTTAAATCCATCAGCTTTTTAATTAGCTCTGAACGTACCCATTTTTCCAGCTCGTCCTCAGCATTGATATCCTTAACATCAACTTGCTCCACTACAGCATTTTCTAAGGTCCTTGAAAAATCCTCGACCCTTTGAAGTAGCTCATCAAAACTCTTGATTTCAAAATTTATCCGAGTACTGTAAAAAGCTTCTTTCTTCAATTGATCTAAGTGAAAAGCCTCTTGAATAGGGAAAGTCCTCTTCCCTTGATTAGCCTTAGCATGATTTTTTTTGCGACTTTTTAAAGATTGCCTGTTATAACGTTTTTCGAGTGCCAGACAAATTTCCCCTAAGTCTGCCAAAGTTCCCCGAAATCCCGGTATTGTCCGGATTGCCCCGGCACCTTCTTGAATCGCTTGCCGTAATTCAGCATCATTGAGCCAGGTGGTTAATTGAGATTTTGTTGGGCTGGCTTTGTTAGTAGCTTCGTAAGCCTTTCGTTTAGCTATTTTCTTTTGAGCTAATTTTTTCTGAACCCCTTTGATACATACATTCTGAATGTAATTTTTATATTGAGATGTCATATGCCAAGTCCATGCAGCTGACTTAATTTCCCTTACTGGATCTCCATTTTTTTGCTTCAATTCCTCCATTTTTTTTATCTCAGATAACCTTTTAGGCGAACGGTCAGAAAGGCGTAAAACGACTTTAGGCATGCCATTTTTGGCATAAAAAATGATTCGCTCATCACGGTGATGTAAACAGTAGAAATGATCTCGAGCTGAGGTGCCATCGAGTTCCTTAAAGCTACTTCTGATTATTTTTCGTTGAAAATCCATGACGACTGAGAAGCGTTCTGCAGGACTCATTCTTTTTAACTGAGCTTCAGTTAATTCAAGCTTGTCTAGAAGATCAGACAGTACCGATTGTTTCTCACGGATTTTTTTTGGAAGAGTGATCAAAATAAAGATATAACACTCTTTTTTACTGTAAAGCTGCTGGTTGAGTTGAACAACCATATGCCCACTACATAACCCTTTTTCGTCATGCAACTTGCCTCTCTGCGAACCATTTAAATCCACAGAAAACTTATGCATAAGTTTGGGAATAGTATCCGGAGCTTTGCTCAAATCAACGATTATTTTTTTATAGTAGCTGGCTTTCCCCAAGTAAACGACACGATGTAGAGCTGACATGGTTAAAGCGTCAGAAGTCGTGAAAAAGTACATAAAAACTTATCCTTTTGTCATAAAAAAGATAAGGCGTAGTAGCTATTCCATAGTACAACATAGACAAAATATATCAACTCTTCCAGACGTCAATTTTTTTACTTTTTCACTTAATATACAAATACTTATAAAAATTTATTTTACAATAACTTAGTAAAACCCGAAGGGTTTTTAGCCCCCTGAAAGGGGGCTTGGGGGGACAATTTTTTGTAGTTAAGTTGCTCCTTGAGATTAACGGAAAAACATTGTCCCCCCCATTTCAGCAGTGGATTTCGAATGGTATAAAACCATTACTACGATATTTTCCCTGACAGGAAAATGAAATTTGCAGACTTGCAAAGATGGCGTAGGTCAGACCCAATAACTAGGGACTGACCATCCTTAGTTTTGATTTACAGAACAAGCTAAGGACTGACCATCCTTGCTTATCAATGGAACTGGAATTGCTATCCAGTTCACTTCGTGGCGTAAAGCTCTATGCAGGGGAAATCCTTGCTGGTAGGGCTATGCAGGAGGCTTGTTGGTGTCAGCATGAGTATCCTTCAGGAAATTCATGTGTCAGCCAGCTTTCTATCCGATCCAACATAAATTGGCGATGCCAATTTATTCCACCTACCCATACATTTTCGCTCGGTAGGCGGTTATTGGGCGACACTGAAAAACTGTTGATGACACTGAGTCTGAAGACCTGATTCATTAGCAGCCGTTTTAAAGTAGCTGAGTACATTGGCATGATGCCGGTACGTTAACAAGCCAAATTGATGTAACCCATTTTTTGGGAATGAGGTCTAGTAAGCCTTCATCTGTTTGCCCGCTCGGGGAGATCACAGATTGAAACTGCCAAGCAGGGGATTCTGTGGAGTTGGAAACATTTTCATTAGATGTTTTCCATTCGTGGGCTGTGGTAACACAGCCTTCGTCGAATAGCTCAACCGATTAGCGCCTATAGAGAGGTGCGTGGGATGGTTATAAAAGGGTGTAAAAACCTGATTGGTCTAGTCACCAAATCTAATCTTTTTAAGTGTGTTTTCGGAGCGACGACATATCGAAGGCAGGATGCCAAAACAATGAAGATTAGAGTCGAGTGAAAGGTCTAGTAACCCCATAACATTTTGATGTTATGCGAACTTTAAAACTAAAGTGGGAAACTCGGGAGTAGGTGTTTTTTGGTAGCTCTTAAAACAGATCCATCATCATCGAAAGATGTGATGGCTACTAAGGTAATAAAACTTCTAAAGGCCCTCATTTGGCTGATAGAAACGAAAAATCCTGAACCCGATGGGAGATCGTGAGAGTAGGCGTATTTCCAGGAAATACATTAACCATTCAAGTCTGTATAAAAATAGGCGAGCATGGAGACGAAAACACGAACGTATGCGAGTTTGATAATGTTCTGTAAATTGGAATTGTTTGAGTTACGCAGGTGGCGTAAGTCATTTCTGAGTTTGGTCACTCAGAAACAGAGGTGGGAACTTCAAACAATTCCGAAAAGGTCACCAGTTTGATTGTTTACTTGAAAACAATCTGATTCAGGAGTCTGTCCTGAAACGCTGGAATCGTTTCTTCCCGTAATCTTTGTAGCGTTACAGCAAAGGCAGTGTATGAACCTACTGGAATAAAGGCTCATTCTATTTTTTACAAAATTTAGTGTGGATGCTTTCAATAGCTCGGTCAAAGCTCTTTGAAAACAAGAAGCTCAAATGAAGTAAAAACCAGTTTTTTTGATCTGGTAAAAATCAAAATAGGTGCTAATCCGATAATTACACGCACTCCTCAGCGCGAGAGGATATGTTCATGAATCTTGAAATGAGATCTTTTTAAGATCTTAGATACCTAAAGATTAACTTTAAAAAGCTTCTGAATCTTTTGGGGTTTCCCAAATAGATTTTATAACTTCCTGGGACTGATACATTGTGTCAGTCCCATCCTCTATTCATTTGAAAAATAAATATCATTCCCTTTTGCCCTGGCTAATCCTACCCCCTTCTATTTTGCTCTCATTTGCGTTTTAAGCCCGATTTTCAAAGAAAGGTATAGAACGAGTGTCTACGAGTGAAATGATTGAAATTCGCGCCTAGACTCTCTGAGAAACAGCTTTTTAGGCTAATTAGCCTAAGAAAGCGTAAATCACATGCAAAAATTTGGATTTAGACCGAGCGAAGCGAGCAAAAAAGTACTATGAGCGTAGCGAATTCCGAGTTGTTTTTGCTTTTTCTAAAAGTCACGAAAACATTAACCCAAAAATTGCCCCTCGAATCGAGCGTAAGCGAGATTCAATAGAGTTTGAGCGAAGCGAAAACCAAGGGCAATTTTCTTTCATAAATTTGGCTTTTAATTATTTTTAATCTTTTGAATACTTTTAAGTAAGCTACAACCCTTTATTCATAATGGTTTCAGAGTTAATAAAACTAGGTTTATCGACCCATAAAACTAGGTTTATCGACCCATAAAACTAGGTTTATCGACCCATAAAACTAGGTTTATCGACCTTAAAGCTAGGTTTATCGACCTTAAATTAAGTTGATTTACAATTCAATTAAAATAGTCTATTGTACGACCTAGTTTAATTATAAATTTATTATTAGAAATGAGTGAATTAATCGTAAAGGATAATGCTTTAATTCAAGCCAGCTATACCTTAGATACAGTTGAACAAAGACTGATCCTATTAGCCATTGCTGAAGCTCGAGAAACAGGACATGGGATAACTGAAAATAGTCTTTTAGAAGTACATGCAAGTAGTTATATAAATACCTTTAATGTCGAGAAACACACTGCCTATACCGTACTTCGAGATGCATCTAAAAGCTTATTTGATCGCTATGTGACATACCATGACATTAATCCTAAGACAGGTAAGGACCGTAGCTTTCACTGTCGTTGGGTTGATAAAATTGGATATGAGCCACAATCTGGAATCGTTTTCCTACGATTTACACAAGACATTGTTCCCCTCATAACGCGACTGGAAGAAAACTTCACTAAATATGAATTACAGCAAGTTTCCAGGTTAACTAGCTCTTATGCTATTCGGTTATACGAACTATTAATTCAATGGAGATCTGCGGGCAAAACGCCAATTTTTGATCTAGCTATCTTCAGACAACAACTTGGTGTCGAAGCTCATCAATACAAAACAATGAGTAACTTTAAAACATATGTTTTAGATTTTGCCCTTAAGCAAGTAAATGAATTAACCGATATAACAGCTAAATATGAGCAACATAAAAAGGGGCGTTCAATTTCAGGTTTTTCTTTCAGCTTTAAGCAGAAGAAAACCGGCTCAGACAAAGTAATTAAAGGAGCAGATACGTTAAACACCTTCTCCAAAATGAGTGATAAACAACGCCATCTCTTTGCCAATAAACTTTCTGAATTACCTGAAATGGGGCGATATTCAGAAGGCACCGAGAGCTACCAGCAATTTGCTATACGCATTGCAGAAATGCTCCAAGATTCAAAAAAATTCCAAGAATTATTCCCTTATCTTCAAAAAGTTGGCTACCAATCTGCTTAAAATTCATACTTGATCATTTGTCTATTAGGCAGTCTAATAGACAACAACTTTTGACAGGTTTAGGCATAGAGTTACAGCATGAAAAGCCTTACAGTTCTTGAGCTTTCTAAGCTTTACAATATCAATAGACAAACGATTTACAACAACATAAAGAAAGGAATTTTAAGTAAAAATTCTGATAATAAAATTGATCTAGCCGAGGCTATCCGTGTTTTTGGTGAACCCTCAAAAAAACTAGATGTAAAAGAGTCTGTAAAAATAGACAGTCCAAATTCGGCAGAAGTTTTACTACTTAGGCAACAGATAGACATGCTGAAAAATCAGCTTTTGGATGCCAAAGACCGGGAATCCTTTTATCAAAACCAGATTGAAACGATGCAGCGCTTATTGGAAGCCCCAAAAACCAATATGACTACGTTTACCGATCAAGAACAGGTGCAAGCGAATGCAGCTCAAGTACAGCCAGAACCGAGCACCGATGATACGAAACATGACGGATTGACTACTACCGAACCTAAACGGATTCCAATCCCTGAATATGTGGAACCTGAACCTGAAAAAAGGGGCTTTTGGAGCCGTTTTTTTAGACCCTATGATTAACCATAATTGTTTAACTAATATGAACAAAGTCGTGAAACATTGGTCAAAGAATAGGCGTGGAACGTGAAAAATCATAAAAAAAACCCACCTTGGGGAAGATGGGCTATCAACTAGAAACTACAGCATTGATTTCTAAGTGGAATTATAACGCATTTCGTATAAGGTGTATTATGTTAATTTTAGAAAATCTTAAATTTTAATTACTTACAAGATTTGATATAATTGAGAATAATAATTAATGATTTTTATGTTCATCTGCTGCCACAGAGAATCTATAAATGATAGTGCGTAAGTCCTATATATATAAACTATTTTTCTTAGTTCTTTGTAATTGAAGAATTATGTGATTATTGATAAGTTATCTTGGTTATTTTTAATACTTTTGAGTTGTTATGTTTTTTTTTAATTCTAAATATAGTTCTAAGTTAGGGTATTTATCTTTAAGCTGTTTTCTATGGGGTGGGGAGGTTAGTGCTGCTCCTTACAATATTGTAGTCGGTAATGCAACTGGAAGTAATGCTATTGCAATTGGTGAAAATTCAAATTCGGATGGCGATTACACAATTTCAGTAGGTGATAATTCTAAAGCGATTAATATAGGATCAGTTGCCGTTGGTTATAATTCTGAAGCTACTGAGAAAAACTCAGCGGCAGTGGGAGGTAATGCGAAAGCACTAGGTGAGCAATCGATAGCATTAGGTAATTATGCAAAGTCTGAAGGATATCGTAGTACAGCAGTTGGTCCACATGCAAAGACAAACGGGGCAGGAACTGTAGCTATTGGTGCATTAAGTAGCGCGAACGAAAGTTATGCTGTTGCAATTGGTAATGGTGCAAAATCTGGGGCTTCTGCTGTCGCGATTGGTCTAAATACAAATGCTCATACAAGTTCTGTTGCTTTAGGTAATGGCACTAAAGCAGATGGTGCATTTGCTGTTGCATTGGGGGGGGGGGCTGAGGCTACCAAAACAGGTTCAATAGCACTTGGTGATAGGGCAGAAGCAACACATGCAGGGAGTATTGCACTAGGTCAAGGTGCTAAAGCTACAGGAACGAGTTTAAAAGATAAGGCTTATTTGGAAGAGAAAGGTGCTGTAGGTGTAAATAGTCAAGTAGTTGGTGAGCTAAATATTGGTAAAGAGACATTAGTTAAAGATAAAGATACTCAAGAAACTATTGCAGTTATACAGCAACGTCGTATTACAGGTGTAGCTGCTGGTGCGAATGACACTGATGCAGTAAATGTATCTCAATTAAGAGTTGTAAGTGATTTAGTAGATGCAGTGGAAATTCGTACTGACGCTTTAGAAACCCGTACTGATGCAGTGGAAATTCGTACTGACGCTTTAGAAACCCGTACTGATGCAGTAGAAATTCGTACTGACGCTTTAGAAACC
>NZ_JAYJLK010000044.1:0-18397 GCF_051948795.1 Acinetobacter sp. Lyrl_1 | reverse complement strand
AAATTTCTAAAAGAGCCTAGATAAACAATATGATTGATAAAACACTTGCCACAATTACGCTGTGCACTACTACACTGATCGCGAGTGCTTCACCCTATGCCAAAGCCAGTGAATTAGATCAATATTTAGTCCAACAAAAGATTCTAAGTGCAGATTATAAAATTCAAAATATCGTCGCTTTAAATGAAATTTTAGATGTCATTAGTGATGAAGATTCTCGTACTATGCCTTATCAGGTCGATCAAAATACAGTGATTGAACAAAGTACGGCGACAGACAAACAAATCAATATTCGTGGCATGATTATTTCACCTGACTTCACGCAGTTTGAAGAAAGTACGGGTTATAACAATGTCAAAAATATGATTAAACAAAACTTAATTCATAATTGTGAATCTATTTTTGAGCATCAGTTCCAACGG
Source organism: Acinetobacter sp. Lyrl_1 (assembly GCF_051948795.1). Lineage (NCBI taxonomy): Bacteria > Pseudomonadati > Pseudomonadota > Gammaproteobacteria > Moraxellales > Moraxellaceae > Acinetobacter > Acinetobacter sp. Lyrl_1. The sequence continues at coordinate 17,975 of NZ_JAYJLK010000044.1, read as the reverse complement.
GTAAATCCCTATGTATTGAACTTAAAACTCAGTGCAGAAAAAACCCAGTTTAATGTGCAATTGGCAAATAGCGAGTGCCAATTTAAAGCAGACTGAACTGTATTTAAAACTAAAACAACCTCAGCTTTAAGATTTAATGCCTAAGGTTTAATGCGTAAACCCAAATATAACCTAACGTATTAAACCTTGCGGTTGTAAAATAATGATCAATGCGCCTAAAACTACTATCATTCCACCGAACATATCCCAACGTGTTAAATTGACTTGATCTACATACTTTAACCAAATCAAGGCTGTACAAATATAAATACCACCATAAGCCGCATAAATTCGCCCCGATGCCGCAGGATGTAGAGTCAATAACCACACAAAAGCCGCTAAGGCTAAAATTGTTGGCAGCCATAACCACTGTGATTTCCCCTGATTTAAAATCAAATAAGGAAAATAACAGCCTAATATTTCCATAACTGCCGTAACAAAAAACAAGAACGTTGTGCTGGCAATTTTAGTGATCTGAAAATCCATAAATCCTGTGTGGTCTCTCTTTTAGCAGTAACGATTCAAGTTCACGCATCTGCGAATTCATAAAAAATAACCCATGTTCAACATGGGTTATTTTCAAAATTCAAATAAGGATTGATTAGGCTGGTTCAGCCGTTTGATCTTCAAAGACTTCAAGTTTCAAACCGACTGCCTTACCGTTCTCTTTCTTCACAGAAACAGCCACATTACCACCCTGTTCTGCAAGTTCACCAAACAGAATCATTTCTGCCAATGGCTTTTTCAAGTGTTCCTGAATCAGACGTTGCATTGGACGTGCGCCCATTAAGCGATCATATCCATGCTCAGCCATCCATTCACGCGCATCTTGATCAACCTCAAGAATGACTTTTTTATCATCCAACTGCGCTTGTAATTCAGTCAAGAATTTATCCACTACATTTTCAATTACTGTAGTAGGTAAAGCTTTAAATTGAATGACCCCATCCAAACGGTTACGGAACTCAGGTGAGAAGGCTTTTTTCATCGCTTCTTGGTTGTCATTACTGTTGTCTTGATCCATGAAACCAATGCTCACGCGGGAAATACTTTCCGCACCAATATTAGTGGTCAGAACCAAAATCACATTACGGAAGTCTGATTTACGACCATTATTATCGGTCAATGAACCATGATCCATAATTTGCAGCAATAGGTTAAATACATCAGGATGCGCTTTTTCAATTTCATCCAACAACAACACACAATGCGGATTTTTATGAATCGCATCGGTGAGTAAGCCACCCTGATCAAAACCGACATAGCCTGGAGGTGCACCAATTAAACGTGAAACGGCATGGCGCTCCATGTACTCAGACATATCAAAGCGAACCAATTCCACACCCAACAGTTTTGCCAACTGCTTGGTAACTTCGGTTTTACCAACGCCTGTCGGGCCAGCAAATACAAAACTACCCACTGGTTTGTCTGGTGTTTTTAAACCAGCACGTGACAGTTTAATTGCTGATGCTAACGCTTCAATAGCTTCATCTTGACCAAAGACCACACGTTTTAAATCACGCTCAAGATGTTCAAGTACAGTCTTATCATCTTTCGATACGGTTTTAGGTGGAATACGTGCAATTTTAGAGACGATATCTTCAATGTTTTCTACTGTGATTAAAGTATCATCTTGCTCAGCTCTTAAACGGCGCTGCGCACCTGCTTCATCAATCACATCAATGGCTTTGTCTGGCAAGAAACGGTCATTGATAAATTTGGCCGATAACTCTACCGCAGACACCAATGCTTTATCATCATATTTAACATGGTGAAATTCTTCAAATTTCGATTTTAAACCACGTAAAATATCAATCGTTTCTGAAATTGAAGGCTCATTCACATCAATTTTTTGGAAACGGCGTGAAAGTGCATGGTCTTTTTCAAATACCTGACGATATTCTTGGAATGTCGTCGAGCCAATGCAACGCAAAGTACCATTTGCCAACGCAGGTTTAATTAAATTTGATGCATCCATAGTGCTACCCATGCTTGAGCCTGCACCAATAATCATGTGGATTTCGTCAATAAATAAAATGGCATCAGGTTTCTTTTTCAAGGCATTTAACAGTTGTTTTAAACGCTTTTCAAAGTCACCACGGTATTTTGTACCCGCTACCAACGCACCGATATCCAAACTATATACTTCGGCATTTTCGAGTGGTTTTGGCGCTTTACCATTCACAATCAGCCACGCCAGACCTTCGGCAATAGAGGTTTTACCCACGCCTGGATCACCCACCAACAATGGGTTGTTCTTACGACGACGGCATAGAATTTGTGCAGCACGCTCAATTTCTTTTTCACGCCCAATTAACGGATCGGTTTTACCCTTTTGCGCTTCAGTATTCAAATTTAGCGTGTAAAGCTCTAACGGGCCAGCATTGGCAGAGCTTGAACTTTCGCTATCTAATTCTTCAACCTCTTCTTCCGCTTGCGTTTCGTCTTTACGTGTACCGTGCGATAAGTATTGCGTTAAGGTCAAACGGTTAATTTGATGACGCTTGAGTAGATACACGGCAAATGAATCACGTTCAGAGTACATTGCCACTAAAATATCTGCGCCTTCAACCGTACGGTCACCACCGCTAGATTGCACATGGAAAATACCACGCTGCAAAATGCGGTCAAAACTTTCGGTCGGGTGCGGTGCCTGATCGTTATTTTCAGCAAGTTTAGGGGTATGTTGTTCTACATATTCTTCGAGTTCTTTACGCAGCACAATAACATCTGCACCACACGCCTTGAGTGCATTGACTGCCGAATCATTGTCTAATAAAGCCAATAATAAATGTTCAACCGTTAGAAACTCGTGTCTCTTTTGACGAGCCATGCTAACAGCCAAACGTAGTGATACTTCTAATTGACGACTGAGCATGTAACCCCCTTAATCTTTAGGCTCAATCTGACAAAGTAATGGATGACCTTGTGATCGAGCGTAATTATTGACTTGGTTCGCTTTCGTTTCCGCAATATCCCGCGGATAGACCCCTGCGACACCTTTTCCTTCATAGTGTACAGTTAGCATTACTTGAGTCGCTTGGTCAAGATTCATTGCAAAGTATTGTTGTAAAATTTCAATTACAAAGTCCATTGGGGTGTAATCATCGTTCATTAAAACGACAACATATAAAGGTGGGCGTTTTAATTGTGGCGGCGCAGTTTGTACCGCAATATCACCATCATCTTCATGTCCTGCATCATCCACACTTAAACGCGGGGTTAAATGCCAATCGACATAGCCAGATTGATGAAAAGTGGTTTTAATTTCATTTAAACAGATGGATCTTTTTTGGGTTCGCATAAGTTTTACATATCACACATTATTGAGCGCTAGCTTCTGCTTGTGGAATTTCAGAAATAAAGGCAGAATCTGCCTCCACGGCTTTGCCTTTGCTCCAACTGAAGCGTTTAATCACAGGAGTTGCGCCATTTAAACGGACTTCAATAAAGTCTGGATTAAAGCCTTTAGGCATGCTCCAGCGCCCTGTTAAACGCTCATAATTATCAAAATTAAAATTGCTGTCTTCCATCGGAACAACCAGCACTTCTGTGCCTTGAATTAAACGCAGTTCTACCGTACCACTTGCACGTCGCTTGTTTGGACTCACTTGTACCAAATCGACCTGATATTCATAAGCATTGTCTGGTAATGGTTTCACCCCAAGATTTTGCACGGTCAGGCTTAAACCACCACGTTGACGCAAAACTTCACGATAAATCGCACTCATGCCTTCAGTACGTTGCTTATCTTCAGTTGCTTGAGTGAAAGCTTGATACAAATCATTGGAGTTACTGACCGCAACATCGCGTTCTTGAACCGCAGCATTTAAGCTCTTATTCAGACTTTCCAAACGCGTTTTTTGTTCTTGCACCACTTCAACCAGTTGTTCTGCATCGGCATCGTAACCAACCACAGTTAAGCCCTGACGATGCCCGACTGAATAGCCCAAAAAGCCACTACCTAAAATTAAAATGGCAGCACCAATTGCCAAAGGCGCATTGCTTTCAAGAAATGGCTTTTTTTCTGGCGGTGTAGATGAGGGTGTCATGCTTGAATTCGACTGTGACGTGGTTTCTGTATCGGTGTTATGCATCGTCATCTCTTGTTTTGATTCATTCAAAGCACACATTTAAATCGAAATCTAAATGTGTGTGAAGTTGAAAAACGTGTTCTTATGGTAATAAACCAATCACCTCAAGTCCTGCATGTTCTGCAAAACCAAACATGAGGTTCATATTTTGTACTGCTTGCCCTGCTGCACCTTTCACCAAGTTATCTTGTGCCACCAAAAGTACTAATTTTTTCGGTTGTGGCTTATACAATGCGATACGCAACTGGTTAGCGCCACGTACTGAGCGTGTTTCTGGTGAACTGTTGGCTGGCATGACATCTACAAACTGTTCATTGGCATAAAACTGCTCATACAGGCTTTGTAAATCTGCTGCATCACCTGCATCAGTTAAATCTACATAAATGGTGCTGAGCATACCGCGAATCATAGGTACTAAATGCGGTACAAACACAATGTGATTAAACACATCTTTTTGACCCGAAATATTTTCCAATGCTTCTACAATTTCTGGGTGATGACGATGCCCCGCAACGCCATAAGCCTTAAAGTTGTCGGCATTTTCAGAGTAAATCATGCCCAAACTGGCTTTACGCCCTGCACCAGATACACCCGATTTTGCATCAATAATAATACTTTCAGGTTTCACTAAAGCTTCAGCTTGTTTAAATAATGGCGCTAAACCAAGTTGCACTGTGGTTGGATAACACCCCGGGTTACCAATCACCTGTGCTTGTTTAATTTGTTCCCGGTTGAGTTCAGACAAGCCATAAACTGAATCTTTTAAAATGTCTGGGCAAGCATGTTGCATGCCATACCATTTTTCAAACTGTGCTAAATCTTGCAAACGGAAGTCTGCTGCTAAATCGACCACCTTGGTATTGGCTGCTACAAGCTCTGCAGCATGTTGCATTGCAACACCGTGGGGTGTAGCAAAGAACACCACATCACATTTTTTTAATTCTTCGATGTTTAAATCTGAGTAGCACAGATCCGTGTGTCCACGCAGGCTTGGGAACATATCATCTACACGGCGACCCGCTTCTGTACGTGAAGTCATTACATTTACTTTCACATTTGGGTGTCGTAGCAAAAGACGCAATAATTCAACGCCTGTATAACCTGTACCACCGACAATACCAACTGAAATCACGTGCATTACCTCAATTCAAAAGCATGTTTAAGCTAACGCTATAGTATGACAGGAAGTTTTGGTTTTCTAAACTGTTTTACTAGGGTTTTGGGGTTTTTCTTTATTCTGTTGATTTTATAAAAGATGATTTGGATTGTAGTCAATACGTGCAACACCTTTGCATTGTAGTCTTATCATGTGGGTGTTGGTTTTTTTATTGATACCACCACCAAGGCAAAGACGTTGTTTTTAACTGCTTGCGATGCTGCAAATAGTGCGCATCATGCCGTTGTACTTCAACCCAAAATGCAGGACTATGATCAAAATGTCGTGTATGCGCCAACTCATGCACAGCAACATATCGCACAATTTGTTCAGGAAACAACACCAAGGCGCTATTGAGCATAATATGCTGTTGCGTACTGCAACTGCCCCAACGGGTTTTCGGTTGACGAATTGCGCACTGTTTAAATGGCAAAGCAATTTCATGACTGACTGTTTGCAAATATATCGGCAACATTTGTTTGGCATAAGCAATAACAAAGGCTTTTAAATATGCCGCAGGTTGGCGGTCACTAACCCATAGGCAATGCTGTTTTAAATCTAAAATAAAACTGTGTTTTTGTGTTTGATAATGAATATTTAAAGGCTTAGCCAAATTAAAAAGTGATAACTGATTTGGCAATTCACGCCGAACAAGTCCTTGCTGCGCCTGCTGTTTATGCCAAGTTTCAATCATCCACTGTTCAGATTGCTGCAAAAAATCCTGAATTTGTCGCTGAGTACAATATTTCGGTACAGTTAAGCGAATTTGATGCGGCTCGACACGCAAACGTAAACGTGTTGCTTTTGCATGTGGTGTGATTTGAATTTCAGGTAAGTCGGATAATGTCATTGTTGTTCTTTTATTAAATCCTCCCCGACCCCTCCTTTAATAAAGGAGGAAGAAAAGCCCCCCATTAAAAACAAGGGACTTGGGAGACGAATTAAACCGCAGTACGTTCTTCAATGCCGTTATTGGTCGCTACAATTGCAATATCTGCTTTATTGATGGCAAAAATACCATTGGTCACAACACCCGGAATATCATTCAAGGTTTTTTCTAATTCCAACGCATTTAAAATATTTAAATTATAAATATCTAAAATCACGTTACCGTTATCAGTTACCACACCTTCACGGTAAGCAGGATCGCCACCTAAAGCCACAATTTTACGTGCTACCGCAGAACGAGCCATTGGAATGACCTCGATTGGCAATGGAAACTCACGTCCTAACTGCTCTACCCATTTTGAATCATCGACAATACAGATAAACTTACGTGCAATAGAAGCCACAATTTTTTCACGGGTCAACGCTGCGCCGCCGCCTTTAATCATGTGCATGTGACGGTCAATTTCATCTGCACCATCAACATAAGCATCTAAACTGCCCACAGAGTTCATATCGACCACTTCAATACCAAGTTTCTTTAAGCGCTCCGCAGTCGCTTCAGAACTTGCCACAGCTGCTTCTAATTGTAATTCAGGCAATAAATCAATCAGGAAATTCACTGTACTGCCTGTACCTACCCCCAAAATCCCGCCTTTAGGCAAATGTTTTAATGCTGCTTTGGCAGCCGCTTGCTTCTTTTCATCTTGGGTAGCATACAGACTCATGACTTCACTCAACTATTTTTGACATTTGTTGCCGATTTTACAGCGCAAATGTGCAGGGGTTTGTTACAATAACCCCCTATTTTAAACTGTTAGATGGAAGATTAACATGCTGTCTCGTTTGGTTCGACAAATTTTACAAGCAACGGTCTACGATGTTGCAATCGAAACCCCACTCGACGCAGCGCCACGAATTAGTGAAAAACTGAACAATAACATTCGCTTTAAACGTGAAGACTTACAACCTGTATTCTCTTTTAAATTGCGTGGTGCGTATAACCGTATTAGCCAATTACCCAAAGACCAACTTGAACGTGGTGTAATTACTGCCTCTGCAGGCAACCATGCGCAAGGTGTAGCATTGTCTGGGCAAAAACTGGGCATTCGCGCCATTATCGTTATGCCTAAAACCACGCCAGATATTAAAGTACAAGCGGTAAAACGCTTGGGTGGCGAAGTGGTATTACATGGTGACTCATTTGATGTTGCCAACAAATATGCAATTCAACGTGCCCAAGATGAAGGCATGACTTTTATTCCACCGTATGACGATGAATTGGTCATGGCAGGTCAAGGTACGATTGCCAACGAAATTTTGCGTCAATGGCGCGATGTCGAATATGTTTTCGTTGCTGTTGGTGGTGGCGGTTTAATTGCAGGTGTTGCAGCCTACTTGGGCGATGTCGCACCGCATGTCAAAGTCATTCCTGTAGAATATGATGAATCGGCTTGCTTAAAAGCGGCTTTTGAAGCCAATGAACGGGTTATTTTGCCGCAAGTGGGTTTATTTGCCGATGGTACTGCTGTCGCACAAATTGGTGAGAAACCGTTTGAAGTTTTACAACTACAAAAATCAGATCAATCAGGCCCAATTGTTGAGCGCGATGTAGTTTTGGTGAATACCGATGAAATCTGTGCGGCAATTAAAGACACCTTTGATGAAAACCGCAGCATTGTAGAACCTTCAGGTGCAATGGCTTTGGCAGGCATCAAAAAATATGTCGAGCAACACCAATTGCAAAATAAAAATATTGTGTCAATTGTCTGTGGCGCAAACATGAACTTTGACCGTTTACGCTATATTGCGGAACGTACTGAACTCGGTGAACATAAAGAAGCAATTTTTGCCGTGACCATTCCAGAAGAAAAAGGTGCGTTCCTTAACTTCTGCCGTGCGCTGCAAGGTCGTAATATCACCGAGTTTAACTACCGCGCCAGCGATGCTACTGCTGCACAAGTCTTTGTCGGCATCAGCTTAAAATCTGGTGAAAAAGAACGCCACGACATTTATGAGTTACTCAAAACCCAGTACGATGTTGATGATTTGTCGGATGATGAAGTAGCAAAACTACACATTCGTTATTTGGTCGGTGGTCATGCCGATATTGAAAATGAACGTCTATTCCGTGTGGAATTTCCAGAGCGTCCGGGTGCATTACTGACTTTCTTGGAGCGCTTAGGCCCAACCCATAACATCACCCTGTTCCATTACCGTAACCACGGTGCAGCGGAAGGTCGTGTATTGGTCGGTTTAGAAGCTTCGGATGCCAAACAGAACCCAGATGGTTTAATTGAAACTTTGGAAAAGATCACTTATCCATACCAAGAGATTACTAATAACTTGGGTTATCAGCGTTTCTTAAAATAACCGATCACACATCTCAATAAGTGCAAAAAACCGCTGATTTCAGCGGTTTTTTAGTCATATTGCTACAGTATAGAGCCCTAAAATATTTTAGAATATTGGAAGAATAATATAATTTTTCAGGATGATGCTATGGCACAATTTGCTGTCATTGGTTTAGGTAGCTTTGGTGCAACTGTGGCGACACAATTGGTCAAACTCAACCATGATGTCATTGGGATTGATAGCAATAAAAAGTTTGTAGAAAACATTGCCGATCAAATTACCCATGCGGTGATTGCCGATGCAACCGATGAACACGTTTTGGAAGAACTGAATATTCAAAATTGTGATGCAGTGGTGGTCGCCATTGGTGAAGATATTGAAGCCAGTATTTTGTGTGTCTTAAATTTAAAGAATTTGGGTATTTCTAAAATTTACGTTAAAGCCAAAAGTAAAGCGCACACCATGATTTTGACCCATTTGGGCGTAAGTAAAATTATTCACCCTGAAGAAGATATGGGCGTTCGCATCGCGCAATCGCTGAGTTATCCGATGGTGAGTCGTTATATGAGCCTAAACGACAACCACTATATTGTAAAAGTAAAAATTAAAGACAACTTGCATGGCACGCGCATTCATAGTCTGATGTCACATGCACCCGAAGTTAAACTTTTACTGTTTAAACGTGCCGAAACGATTTTCTATACGCTTGAATCCAATTTAATGCTACAAACAGATGATATTTTGGTGGTTGAAGGACAACTTGAACCATTAAAACGCTTATCTAAACAATTTAAGTCAGAATGAAAAAAACAGCGAAACAACAAATCAAAACTGTCAATTTAAGCCCACCCAGTCTTTTGGCACTGGGCTTTTTAAGCTTTATTAGCATTGGCACAATCTTGCTGAAACTGCCCATTTCCCATCATGGCGAGATGAGTTGGATTAATGCCTTATTTACTGCTACATCTGCAGTGACGATCACTGGATTGTCTGTAGTGAATATTGGCGATGCTTATACCGTATTTGGGCAAATGGTCATTATGTTGTTGTTACAATGTGGTGGCTTAGGTTTTATGACTTTTGCGATTTTAGCGGTTTTAAGTTTGTCATCCAAAATTGGTTTAAAACAACAAATCATGGCGCAAGACACCATTGGGCAAACCAACCTGTCTAAAGTGTCGATGACCATTAAAAGCGTGTTGCTCTACTCATTGTTTTTTGAAGGGATTGGCACGGTTATTTTAACCTTGGCATGGATGCAGGATTATCCATTTAGCGATGCATTTTTCTATGCGGCTTTCTATAGTGTTTCAGCCTTTAACAATGGTGGATTTTCATTATTTCCCAATAGCTTAATGAGTTTTGCAGATCAATACCTGATTACCTTAACTATTAGTATGCTGTATATCATTGGCGGTATTGGTTTTGTGGTACTCATGGATATTAAACGTGCCAAACGCTGGAAAAAACTCTCACCCAATAGCAAGCTGATTTTATCGACCATTGCTGGTTTAAACTTTGTGGCCTTTCTGCTGATTTGGGCGATTGAAGCCAATAATCCACATACCCTTGCAGCCATGAGTATTGGCGATCAAGCCCTCAATGCATGGTTTCACGCTACCGTTCCTCGCTCATCAGGCTTTAATAGTCTAGATGTCGCAAGTATGCAAAATAGCTCGACCTTGCTCACCATGCTTCTGATGTTTATTGGTGGTGGTTCGCTCAGTACCGCAGGCGGTATTAAAGTTGGCACATTTATTATTGTCATTTTAAGTGTGATCAGTTTTTTAAGACGTTCAGATGAGGTGCGTGTGTTTAATCATGCTGTACCTGAACGTACCACCTTTAAAGCTTTGGCGGTGATCAGCATCACAGGTATGTTAATTTGCCTCGGTTTGTTTAGCTTACTTGCCCTTGAACCGAAACTGAATTTTTTAGACCTGTTGTTTGAGGCTGTATCTGCAGCGTGCACGGTGGGTTTATCCCGTGGTGTTACAGGTGAATTACAACCTGCCAGCTTAATTATTTTAATGTTGTTGATGTTTGCAGGTCGTTTAGGGCCGCTGACTTTGGCTTATTTAATCGCCACACCACAAAAAAGCCGACTTAAACATCCAACCGCAGATATTCAAGTTGGATAAAAGCTGGATACGATCCGACTTCAAAAACAAACGCCAATCTTCAAGATTGGCGTTTTATATTCAGCGAGCAATAATGAGAAATCAATCTTAATCTACTTAAAACCAATTCATTAATGACACACCCAAACCAACATAGGTGGCGCGGTGGTTATAATCAATCAGGCTTTCACCATAACCATCAAACAATTGGAAATGACCGCGTAATTTTCCACTGATTGGGAAAACCCAGTCAAACTGTGCTGCACCGTGCGCGTCATCACCGCCTTTTAAGCTATGACGAAGCATCAAAGAAAAGTCATGCTCTTTCCAGCGATAAAATGCCAACATATCGCCACGCCCGATATAATTTTTAATTTCAGGGTTATTGTCATCGCTGCGGTCTTCTTCAATGCGATACCACGGACGTAACATCAAGGCAAAATTGTCTTTTTCAAAACCTAAATTAAAAATCACCCGATTCCAACTGCGTGATAATGGATCAGAACGACCATTGGATTGATGGTTCAACGTCACACCCAATAAACGACCATGCAGCCCCATAAGTGTATAGTTGGTGCGGAACATCAAACTGGCTTCAGGCTCATAATTGGTTTCACGAAATGGACGTGACTCATCACCATTATAAACCTGCCAACGTGATGACTGGGTATAACCTAGCCACACATCACCGTTATCACCCAACAGATTTTCTACCGCTTTGGTTTTTAAAGACAGCTGAAATTTGGTTTCCATTGAGGTCAGGTTTTGCTCCTTACCCACGGGAACGGTATTTTGCTCATTCAAGCTTTGTGGACGTTCATTTTTATCGGACGTCCAAAAAGTAGGCATCAAATACACAGGTTGATAAGCACGTAAATTCCATGTGCCTAATTTGCTATCGGGTGAAAGCTCCCAGCGCTTATCCAGTAAAGATACATTCGGATCAAGCTTTGGTACATCAAATGAAAATAAATTACTCACACCCACTGCAATTTTTTCTTTCACAGTTTCAGGTGCAGGAGCAAGTGCCTGAGCGGCTTGACGTTCGCTAATCAGCGCTGTTTTTTCTGCTTCAGGAATTTTAAACAGAGCATCGTAACACACCAAACGATCAGCATTTGACTCTAAAGCCACACAGGCTTCAGGTGTTGCAGGTGCAACTAAGCTAGCTGGGTCTTGTGCATAGGTTTTCGCCACAAACACAGTGCTGAGTGCGGCAACACTCAGCGACAGTCCTGTGCGTTCAAACAGTTTGAACGCGCTCATAAATCCCCCTAAGTTTTAGTTTTTATTTCACGTATCAGTTCACTTGTTTAATTTCAAAACCAAGTTCGAGCAATGCTTCACGTTTTGACACAGGTGCGACTACGGCTTTAGATGCTTGCTGCTGACGCAAATATTGCTCCGCAACACGTTTTAAATCGTCTAAAGTCACCGCCAATAAACGCTCACGTAATACCGTGCGGAATGCAGGTGTACGCGCGTGCAATAATGCATAACATGCAGTAATCGCTTCACCTGCAGGCGAACCTGGTTTATCCATGCTGGCAATCAAACCTAAAATCGCTTCTTCAAGTTGATGCGGCAACTGCTCTGCATTAAATAACCAATCAATACTCGCTTCAAAGTCTGCAAAAGTTTCTGCCAAGCGTGGGTCACGATAACTATAGAAACGGAATGAACATGCATTGCCATCGTAGCTTGCACCGCCACCGTAAGCGCCGCCTTTTTCACGGATTGCGCTGTGTAAGAAACCATTGCGCAAATATGCAGCCAATACCATCAAAGGTGCAGCATCAGGATGCGACACTTCCACCGCAGGATACGCTGCTGCACAGAATTGCACATTGGCTTGAATCAACCATGCTTGATCTTGCGCTGAATCATCTACAGGAACTTGAGTTAAAGCAGCAGGATTTTCTGCAACAGTAAGTTTATCCCAAACTTCTTGAACTTCTTCGACCAAACGGTCAGATTGATGTTCTTCACATACCAACAAAAATTGTTTAGGTGCTTGCAGTAATTTATGGTGAATCAATTGCAATTCAGCAATCAGTTTCTCGTACTCCGCTGTATCTTTTTCAATTTTAGCAACCAAGTCAGCCAACCAATTTAATGCGCCTAAACCTGTGTTGTTGTAATCACGCTGCGCCAAAGCACTGTGATGACGCCCTGCAATTTGCATGGCATAACTGTGCCCCGAACCCGACAAACGTGACTGCCAACGGGTTTTTCGTTGTTGTAACAGCTCGATAATGCGGTCTTTTTCATCAAAACGTAATTGCTCAAATGCTAATTTCAGCAAGCGGATGGCTTCAAGATTATTCACCAAAGACTTAGTGGTTAATGTGAGCCATGCACTGATCTGATTTTTGTCATCGACTTTAGAACGTAAAGATGCACCCATGCCCAAACCACCGCTAACTGCGGTTTGTAGCTGTTGCAATTCTAAATAGCCGTATTCACCTGCACCCACTTCGCCCATTAAAATGGACAGCAAATTAAAGTATGGCGATTGTACAATTTCATCTGGAATTTGAATCAACACTTGCTGATAGTAAATTCCATTGGTTCCTGCATGATATAAATTTAAAGGATAATCAATGCGGTTACTGATAATTTCACGCAACTCACCCTGCACAATATGCAAGGCTGCAGGCACATCTTCCAAACCAACTTTTGGCAATAAATTCAAATCATCTGGCGTATCTTGACGGACTTTTAAAGCTTCCGTTTGCGCGACGATTTCTGCTTTTTGCTCATCTGTGAGTTGTGCGCCTATCTCAGCCAAACGTGCTTTTTCAAGTGCAGTATCTTTGGCCGATTTTTCTGCATCCGGTACCAAAGTCATTTGCACACGGTGTGGGTTATCAATTAAATGTGTCTGAATTAGCCGTGATAACCACATTGGATCTTTAAGTTCTTCTTTGACTTGTTCAATTGCGGTATCTACATCCCACACCTGAATTGGGTCATTGTGGTGAATTGCACTGCTTAAACCATTTAAAATCAAGCTCAACCCGTATGGCATACCATCGCCATTAATTTCACGCTGATGCAATTCAATTTGATGCAAAATTGCATCGACCAATGCCGTATCCACAGGCTGTGCAGCCACGTCTTGTAAAACTTTTAAAACGCCCGCCTGAAATTCTGCTGCATGTTCAGGGTTAGAACCTTGCACACCACAGAAGAAGGTCATTTCAAAGTTGGAATCATCCACGCCCATCAATGGCCCTGTAGATTGTGCATGCGCCCAAGTTTCCAAATAATGACGCAGTGGTGATGCAGAATTTTCAAGTAAAACACCTTCAACCAAACGCATACCTAAGCGTAATTTAATATCGCTTGCTTCAGGCAATAACCACGCCAAAACATGATAAGTTTTATCTTTCAGTTCTTCTGCATCGACTGCATAACTTTCAGTCACTGCCACTGGCGCAGCTAAACGACGCTCAGGCTTCGAATACAACGTTTCGCCCTGTTCAAATTTCGCCAAAGCCAACTGTTCAAACTGTTCTTGTAAATCGTATGCAGGCGTATTGCCAAAAGTCATAAATACCGCATTACTTGGGTGATAATGTGACTTATAAAAATCTACCAATTCTTGATAGGTTAAATCTGGAATATCTTTCGGGTCGCCACCTGAATTGTAGTGGTAAGTTGTTTCAGGGAATAAATGATAAGCCAATTGGTGATAAAGCTGATCGGATGGCGAACTCATCGCACCTTTCATTTCATTAAATACCACGCCTTTATAAACAGGCTCGCCATTTTCCAGCTCAATACGAATACCTTCCTGAGCAAAATCGAGAGGATTTAAATTGGCTGCAAAAGCCGCATCCATATACACCGCAAGCAGGTTTTGGAAATCTTTTTTGTTTTGTGTTGCAAATGGATAAGCCGTCCAATCTGCCGCGGTAAATGCGTTCATAAAAGTATTCAATGAACGACGAATCATTAAAAAGAACGGGTCACGGACAGGGAATTTTTCAGAACCACACAACGCAGTATGTTCTAAAATATGCGCCTCACCTTTGGAGTCCATCGGCTGAGTGCGAAATGCGACTAAAAATACATTTTCATCATGATCTGTCGCCAAATGATAATGCACCGCACCTGTAACTTTATGTTTATATTCAGACACTAAAATGTCTAAGGCTTCAACATGGTGTTGACGTACCAACTGAAACGCAGGATGTACAGTCTGGGAAATGGTTTCAGTGACATCTACAGTCATGTGATCTCCTAAAAATAAGCAAATAAAAAACTAAAGCCATTATAGCTTTAGTTCTTTAGATAATTCACGTTGAAAACCCGACTAAATTGATTGAAATTTGCAAAGTATCAACAAAATGCTGCCTACACTGCTTGTAGCAGAAGCAAAACTAGATCAGGTATTTAAAATAACTATAGTTTGGATGATTTTCGACATACACATAATTCTGTTTTTGATAAAAATGCGCTGCCGATTTGGTATCAGTGTTTAAACACAACGCCGAAAAATTAGCACGTGCTTTTTTCTCTAAATGTTGCAAGAGCTGTTTGCCTACGCCATGTTTACGATAATTTGGCAAAACATAAAAACGACGTACACGTCCAATACGACTTTCAATATCTTGCTCATTCCATTGCTGGTTTAAGCCACCACATGCAACCAATTGATCACCATCGTAAACAAACAATAAAAACTCACCAGGCTGATTAAAGCGGTTTTTACCACTTTCCCATTCTTCAATTAAACGATAGACAAAATCAAAGCCTTCTTGAGCAGCATGTTTGGCCAAAGTCTGAATTTGCGTTGGTAACTCTTGTGCTTCTTTAATTTCGATGTTCATCTAACCTTCCTGATAACTCTGCTAAACCCCTATTTTTCATCAATAACATTCATTCAGCTGAATTTTATTCATGAAACTACAGCAATCCTGAGCATTGGTGTAAACTTAGCGTTTTTAATTTTGACTGTGATTTAAAGACATGGCAACTGTTGACCTTTTTGCAATTGGTAATGCATTAATTGACCAAGAATTTCAAGTCTCGGATGACTTTCTCATTCAACATAGCTTGCAAAAAGGTACTATGCAATTAACCGATGGTGAAACACAAGCAAATTTATACAACAACTTAATTAAAACACAAAGACATAAAGGCCAAGCTTCGGGTGGTTCTGCCGCAAATACCACCGTTGCATTTAGTGCTTTAGGTGGTCAAGCCTTCTATGCCTGCCGTGTTGGTAACGATGAATTGGGTGATATTTACCTCAAAGGCTTAAATGAAGCAGGTATTCACACCACAACCAAATCGGTCAGTGAAGGCGTTACAGGGACTTGTATGGTACTTGTGAGTGATGACTCTGAACGTACCATGCACACTTACTTGGGCATTACCGCAGAACTTTCTGCTACACAAATTGATTTTGAGCCACTTAAAACAGCAAAATGGCTTTATATCGAAGGTTATTTATCTACTAGTGATACTGCACGTGCTGCGGTAAAACAAGCGCGTGAAATTGCCAAAGCCAATCAGGTTAAAATTGCACTGACTTTATCTGATCCTGCCATGGTGCAATATGCGCGTGAAGGTTTGGATGAGTTACTAGATGATGGTGTGGATTTGATCTTCTGTAACCAGCAAGAAGCCATGATGTACACAGGAACGGAAACGGCTGAAGCGGCATTAGAACAACTAAAACAAAAAAGCAAATACATTGTCATTACATTGAGCGCACAAGGTGCCCTAATTTATGATGGCAACAACGCTTTTTCTGTACCAGGTCGTCAAGTCACTGCTGTTGATGCCAACGGTGCGGGTGATGCCTTTGCAGGTTCATTCCTGTATGCACTCAATGCAGGCTTAGGTTTCCAAACTGCAGCTCAACTTGCCATTCTGATTTCAAGTGAAGTGGTTTCTCAATTCGGCCCTCGTCTTGCGGTAGAAGATTACGCTAAACTTTTGCATAGCATTCAAAAGGAATCTGCATAATGAATAAAATTTGTATGATGGAAGACATTCCTGAGCGTGAAGCACGTGCCTACGAAACGCCAAATGGTGACACAATTTTTATCACCCAACGTGATGGCATGTATTACGCTTACCAAAACGTCTGCCCACACCTACAAGTGGAATTAGAATTTTTAGAAAACCAATTCTTAGACCGTGACCAAGAATATATTGAATGCTCAACGCATGGTGCTTTATTTTTAGTTGAAACAGGTGAATGTATTTCTGGCCCATGTTTAGGTCAATCACTTGAGAAAGTTGAGATCAGCGTTCATTCAGATGGTGGGATTTACTTGATCAACGACTAACTTTTTTGCAACTTTCAGAAAGAAGCGAAAAGTTCCAAATCTTAGCTCTATACAAAACCAGATCATTTATCTATGCTCTCTAAGCAGAGTTAGATCAATGATCTGCATCTAATAACATCACCTATAAATATTTCAACACGTGAGTTTAGCGCATGCATGAGTTTTTATCTGATTTGAACTTAATGCCCTTTCATCTCAGCCTAGTTGTTTTATTGCTACTCAGCACTGTCGAAACGATTGGTTATTACTTTAATTTTCGCCCAAGTCAGTTGCTCAAACGTGCATTTTCACAACGAATTACAGAATCGCCACTTTTAGATGTTAAATTTTCTAAAGTACTGATTTTTGTTTTTTTACTGATGAATTTCAGTGTTGCAGGATATTTTTTACAGTTTTTGATTTACTCACAACAACAACATTTCGTTCCTGCTTATTACATTATTATTCCAGCGTTTATTATTGCCATCTTTTTTACAGTCTTCATGATTCACTGTTTAGACCAAGTGATTAAGCCCAAATATAGCGTGCGCCAAGTCGATTTACTCGGACGTTTAGCCACAATTTCCAGTGGTAATGCCCGTCCTGGTTTTTCTGCACAAGCACGTGTACGTGATGAGTTTGGGCAACTGCATTATGTGCAGGTTGAACCTGAATTTGGTGAACTTGAATTTCAAGCTCAAATTATTATTGTGCGCAAAAAAAGATCTCACTATCTTGCCAAAAAAATTTCGGCATCAAATAACCTATTTAGCAATCAATAAGTTATTTTTTAAGATTTAAAACCAATCATGCTGACCTAAGAAAGTTAAAATTTTTCACTCAAACTCAACACAATCTGTTTGTTTATAAACGATACATTTCATGTGATCTGAACAATATTTACACAAAATCATTATGAAAAAATGCTGTTTACCCTAGACTAAGCCAAAGACAAAGCACCACTACATTGTAGGGAAATAAAAAAATATGCGGAATCGTCATTAAACTTTAACAAAAGAATGAGAATAATTATTAGCTG
>NZ_JAYJLK010000043.1:0-18588 GCF_051948795.1 Acinetobacter sp. Lyrl_1 | reverse complement strand
GAAATAGCTACATAGAGTTTATTTCTAGTTTATTCAAATTAGTCGTTCAAATTAGGCTTTACTATGGATGAACAATAATTTTTACAGCCGATTCATTATTATGAATCAACGTTTCAAAGCCTTTAGAAACAAGATCATCTAATGCAATACGTTGGGTAATAAAAGGTTCTAGATTAATCTTACCTTGCTCGACTAAACGGATAGTTTCCTGATGGTCATTGACATAAGCAATCGTTCCACGAATATCGAGCTCTTTCATGACCACACTATGCACATTAATTGTGGCAGGATGGCTCCAAATCGAAACGATAACGACCACACCAGTTGGTTTCATCGCCGCCACCAGTGTATCCATGACTTTATTAACACTACTACATTCAAAAGCGACATCAACACCACGGTCTTCCGTAATTTTCATCACTTCAGCGACCACATCAACCTTAGATGGATCTAGCACATAATCTGCAACACCCGCTTCTATCGCTTTTTCTTTACGCTTTGCACTCAATTCAGTAATGATGACCGTGAGACCTTTAGCCTTTAAAATGGCTGATAAAAGTAAACCTATAGGGCCTGCTCCACCAACCAGTGCTATATCGCCAGATTTTGCACCACTTCTGACATAGGCATGATGACCGACAGATAAAGGTTCTATCAATGCGGCCTGATCTAAGGGAATATCATTTGAAATAGGATGTACCCAACGTCGTTGAACTGCAATTTTTTCAGAAAGACCGCCGCCACGTCCGCCTAAACCAATAAAGTTCATATTTTTTGATAAATGATACTTATCATTCGGGCCAGTCGGGACATCATCCGCAATAATATAGGGTTCAACTACGACATGTTGTCCAATTTGGATATCGTCTACACCCTCACCAACTGCATAAACTACGCCTGAAAATTCATGTCCCATTGTTACAGGTGCAGATTCTCCCGAAATTGGATGTGGATGACCACAAGGTGGAATAAAAATAGGGCCTTCCATGAATTCATGTAAATCTGTACCGCAAATACCGCACCATGCAACTTGAATTCCAACTGTGCCTGGAAGTACTTTCGGTTCAGGGATATCTTCAATTCGAATATCCCCTCGATCATAAAAACGAGCTGCTTTCATTGTGTATTCCTTATGTTGATATTAACGGTAAACCATTCCACCATCTGTCAAAATAGACTGACCTGTAATATAGTTTGCATCCTCGCTGGCTAAAAATGCAACTAATGCAGCCACGTCATCTGGTGTTTCAGCACGTCCTAAAGCAATACCATCTACATATTTTTTATACGTTTGACCAATTGGTGCACCTGTAATTTCAGAGAACCGCTGATCTATTTCGACCCACATGTCTGTACCAACAACACCCGGACAATAGCTGTTTACCGTAATTTTAGCACTGGCATATTCTTTAGCCGCAGCTTGCGTCAATGCACGAACTGCAAATTTAGTTGCCGAATAAACACCGAGTAAAGCAAAACCTTCATGACCTGCTATTGAGCATGCATTAATAATTTTTCCAGCCTGTTGGCGTTGTTTAAATTTATTTGCTGCGGCTTGAATCCCCCAAAGTACACCACCGACATTGATGTTCATAATTTGGTTAAATTCACTCGGCGTTACTTCTGCCAAAGCTTTGACTTGTGCAATACCTGCATTATTAATCATGATATCAAAACCATTAAGTGTCGATTCTGCATGATTAATAGCGTCACTGATTTGTATTGGATCTGAAATATCCGCAATAAATGTGGTGGCTTTTACGCCAAAGGCTTCAACCTCTTGTTGAACAGTATTTAACTTTTCTTGGTGAAGATCGACCAAGGCAATATGAACACCTTCTTGTGCTAAACGTAAGGCAATACCACGTCCAATGCCTTGTGCCGCACCCGTAATTAAAGCAACTTTGTTGTTTAAACCTCTAGGCATGTTGCGACTCCTTAAATATGGATTGCACGTTGCATCGCCGACAAGACCGACTCATGCATCGCCTCAGACAAAGTAGGATGAGGGAAAATGACCTGCGCTAAGCTTTCATCTGTAGCTTCTAGGTATTTCGCGATGGCAAAACCTTGAATGTGTTCGGTGACTTCATGTCCAACCATGTGAGCACCCAACAATTCACCCGTTTCCTGACTAAAAATGGTTTTAATAAATCCTGCGCTATCGCCCAAAGCCAATGCTTTACCATTCGCTTGTAAAGGAAACTTACCCACATTGATATTCAAGCCCGTAGCTTTCGCTTTCTGTTCTGTCAAACCAATACTGGCCACTTGTGGATGGGTAAAGATACAGCCCGGAATTTGTGTACGATCTAAAGCATGTACATGACTTAGGCCTGCAATTTTCTCCACACAAAGAATGGCTTCATGACTGGCTTTGTGTGCCAAACACGGTGCACCTGCGACATCACCAATTGCATAAATGCCCACTACATTGGTTTTACACCATGAGTCGACTTTAATAAAACCATTCTCAAATTCAACTCCCAAAGCTTCTAGGCCAAGATTTTCAGCATTCGGTTTCACGCCAATAGCTGAAAGCACCTTTTCAACAGTAATGATTTGCAGACCTGTGGCAGTTTCAATATGACAATGTACTTGAGCCTGATCAGTTTCTATTTTTTTTACAGTCGCTTCGGTTAAAACCTGCATACCCTGCTGTTCAAATTGCTTTTGTACATACTTCGCAACTTCAATGTCTTCGCTAGGGAGAATCTGCTTTGCAATATCAACCAAGGTAACTTGGCAGCCTAAGTCTTGGTATAGGCTTGCAAACTCACTGCCTATAGCCCCCGAACCAATGACCAGTAAAGATTTTGGTAATTGTTCCGGAACTAAAGCCTCTTTATAACTCCAGACCTGATGGCCATCTACAGGAATATGAGGCAAATTGGCCGCACGTGCACCTGTTGCGACAATAATATGCGGTGCAGAAATCTGCTGTTTTTGACCATTCGCATCTGTAAGCTCTAATTGCTCTTTGGCAATAAACTGGGCTGCCGCGTTAAAAACAGTGATTTGATTTTTTTTCAATAATTGACCGATACCTTGTACCAGTTGCTCAGAAACCTGTCTGCTATGATGGACCAGTTTTTGAATGTCAAAATCAATCGCGTTAAGAGTAAAGCCAAACTGCCCTGCATGTTTGAACTGCTGTGCAAGCGCAGCCCCGCTCAATAATGCCTTGGTTGGAATGCATCCCCAATTAAGACACACTCCGCCTAAGTGTTGTTTTTCAACGATTGCCGTTTTTAATCCTAGTTGCGCTGCGCGAATCGCAGCGACATATCCTCCAGGACCAGCACCAATAACCACAAGATCAAATTGTGTATCTGACATGACTATTCCTCCTACACCAAAATTAATGCAGGATTTTCGACAAACTGCTTAAATGCCGATAAGAATTGAGCACCCAACGCACCATCAATGACACGATGATCACAAGACAATGTTGCGGTCACCATTTCACGAACAACAATCTCATCATTTTCAACGACAGCACGTTTCTCTGCTGCACCTAAGGCTAGAATTGCACCTTGAGGCGGGTTAATAATGGCATCAAACTGTTGAATACCAAGCATGCCCAAATTGGAAATACTGAAACTGCCCCCTTGAAACTCATCAGGTGCCAATTTTCCAGTTTTGGCACGTGTCGCCAGATCACGCATATTATTGGAAATTTGCGCCAAAGATTTACGGTTCGCTGCTTTAATAATTGGCGTGATCAGTCCATTTTCGATGGCTACAGCAACCGAAATATCAGCCTGTTCAAACTGTAAAATCTGCTGATTCTCTTCATCAAACTGAACATTAACTTGTGGAACTTTAATCAGTGCAGCAGCAGCAGCTTTAATCAGCATATCGTTAATGGACAGTTTGACTTGCGGTACAGTACTGTTAATTTGCTGACGCAAAGCCTGAACCGACTCAACATTTAAGTCTATCGTTAAGCGAAAATGTGGTGCATTGCGTTTTGCCGCTTGTAGCCGTGCAGCGATTGCTTTACGCATACCATTCATAGCTACGGTGGTGAATTTTGCAGACTCTGTTGGATGCGCATACTCAGTATGTTGAGCTTGTACAGGATTTTCCCGTTGATATACAGCTTCAACATCTTCCTTACAGACTCGTCCACGTGAACCTGATGCACGACAATCATGCAAATTAATGCCCCATTGTTTTGCCAAACGGCGGGCAACAGGTGTCGCTAGAACATAACTGTCATCTGCTTTAGATTTCGCGGCTTTCGTGCTGGCTTGATGACGTACATCTGGCCAAGAACCACCAGCAGCTTGAACTGCGGCCTGAATATCTTGAACACTGATACGGCCTTCACGTCCAGAACCCGTAATCTGAGCCAAGTTTACATTATGCTTTTCAGCCAATTTCAAGGCATGTGGCGTTGCAAAAATATCATCGCTTTGTTGGTAGCCTTGTAACTCATCAGGAATAGAATATCCGCCCTGAGTCACCGCTTTTGATCCATTACCAACACTGTTCTGTTTAGGAGCAGCTTGTACTTTGGTTTCAACTTGAGCCACAGCTACTTTTTCAGGAACCGCTGCTACCGCTTTATTTTCAGTTACAGCAGGTGTTCCACCTAAGGACTGTGCAAATGCTTCAACTTCTGCATCGGAAACTTGGGCGTCTGCACAAATTGCAATAACTCCTCCTACGACAAGGGTATCACCATCTTTAGCAATAATTTTTCGTAGCAAGCCATCGAAAGGCGCTTCTAGAACATTGACGATTTTTGTGGTTTCAATTTCACAAATTTCCTGTCCTTTACTAAATTGCGTACCTTCCTGAATCAGCCATTGGGCAATCGTGCCCTCTTCCATGGACAAACCCCATTTTGGGATTTCTAAGGTTTTAATTTCGCTCATCCTAAGCCTCCAACGTCTTACGTACAGCTTGTTCGATGCGTTCTACACTAGGTAACCATTCTTTTTCTAATACGGGTGAAAATGGTACGGGTGAGTGTGGTGGAGTGACTAACTCGATTGGTGCTTTAAGAAAATGAAAGCCTTTCTGGGCAATAAGCGCAGCCACATCATGTCCGAAACCACAACGTGCTGCTGATTCATCTACAATCACCACACGACCTGTTGAAGCTACTGACTCTAAAATGCCATCTTCATCTAATGGTGAAATGGTTCTAGGGTCAACCACTTCAACCGAAATGCCTTCTTTTGCGAGCTTATCAGCGACTTCATTGGCACGATGCACCATCAAGCTTAAGGCAATAATGGTGATATCTGTGCCTTCACGGGTGTAATTTGCGACACCAAAAGGAATAGTGTAGGACTCATCTGGCACTTCGCCCTTAATGTCATACAATAATTTGTGTTCACAAAAGACCACTGGGTCGTCATCTCGAATGGCTTGAATCAACAACCCTTTTACATCATAGGCACTTGAAGGCACCACCACTTTTAAACCAGGCACTGAGGCAAACACGTTATATGGCGACTGAGAATGCTGCGCTGCTGCGGAAAAACCTGCACCAATCATGCCACGTACAACGAGTGGCGCTTTGGCTTTGCCGCCAAACATGTAGCGAAATTTAGCTGCTTGGTTATACAGCATGTCATAACACACGCCGTAAAAATCCATAAACATTAAATCTGCCACAGGTCTTAAACCCGTTGCAGCAGCCCCTGCCGCCATACCAATAATCGCTGATTCTGTAATTGGCGTATCAATGACTCGTTCAGAACCAAATTCAGTCCATAAGCCTTTGGTTACACCAAGTACACCGCCAAAACCTTCCAGTTTATTGTCATCGGTATTTTTGCCACCATGCCCACCACGAACATCTTCACCGACCACAATGACACTTGGGTCTCGGCGCATTTCTAATTCAATTGCTTCTTTAATCGCGTTTCGATAACTTTTATTTGGCATTTTTCTACTATTCCTTTAGTAAGAGACGTAAACATCAGTAAGTAACTGAGAGACTTCTGGGTACTTAGCTGCGCGTGCTTTTGCAACGGCATCGTCTACATTGGCTTTAGACTGAGCGTCAATCGCATCGAGCTTGGCTTCGTCAATTTTGTCTTTGACTTTTTCGCGGAATATTTTCAATGGATCTTTATGTTCTTTGACATAATCCAGTTCTTCTTTGGAACGAATAAGTCCTGGATCACCTTCAAAATGTCCATAAAAACGGTTGGTTACTGTTTCAATCACACTCGGACCTTCACCACGGCGGGCACGTTCAATGGCTTTTTGTGCAACTTCATACACAGCAAAAAAGTCTGTTCCATCTACTTTTTCAGCGGGTAAGCCAAAACCTGCTGCTCGGCCTGCAATGTCTTTACTGCCTACGGCATAATCATGTGCAGTACCTTCACCAAAACCGTTATTTTCAAAAACAAAAATCACAGGGAGCTTTAACACCACAGCCATATTCATTGCTTCAAAAGTTAAGCCCTGATTTGAACCACCATCACCGGTAAAAGATAGACCAATCCCACCATTTTTGAGTGTTTTAGCACTTAAAGCTGCCCCAATAGCCAAAGGTGGACCACCACCTACAATACCGTTTGCACCGAGCATGCCTTTATCTAAATCCGCAATGTGCATTGAGCCGCCTTTACCACGACACAAACCATCATCTTTGCCAAAAATTTCTAGCATCATGGCGTGAATGTCACAGCCCTTAGCAATACAATGTCCATGCCCACGGTGTGTTGATGTAATGAAGTCCTTATCTGTTAAATTTTCACAAATCCCTACTGCAACAGCTTCCTCACCGCTATAGAGATGGATGAAACCAGGAATATCACCTGTATTGTTTTCATCGTGAAGTCGATCCTCAAATTCACGAATGTCGCGCATTCTTTTGTATGCTGCTAGCAATTGCTCTTCCGTTAATTGCATATCTTTGTTCCTTATTCACTACGCTTAAAAGAAAATCCAAAATTGAATAATTGGATTTTTAAATCGTATATTTATATAAGAATATTTTTACTTAATTTCATATTAGACTAAAAAAATATAATGCATAAAAAGATGAGATAAATATTAAAAACAGAAGGTTATGAAATTAAAAATTTTTGTAAAATTTTACAATAGTTCAATCACATACAAAAACAAACCTTTAACCAACCTTTGTTTTATATGATAAGTTTTTTGCCCTGTTTTAATATTATCAATGCAGTTAAAGCAGCTTATTTAATATCAGGGTCTATATTAATTATTTTAAACGACGGAGTGTTTGAAATGGATTTAAATAACACAGTATTAACAGGAAAGAAGTTACGTGGCGCTGAAAAAATGGCGCGTATTCCAATTAAATTTGTTCCAACGGAAACGACACCGAAAAAGCCAGAATGGATTCGGACTAAAATTAGTCAACCTGAGGAAGTTCAAATCATTAAGGATTTATTACGACAACAGAAACTACATACCGTTTGTGAAGAAGCGGCCTGCCCTAATTTGCCTCAATGCTTTAGCGGTGGAACTGCAACGTTTATGATCATGGGAGATATTTGTACCCGACGTTGTCCTTTTTGTGATGTTGCTCACGGTCGACCAAATGTATTGGATCTTAATGAGCCCAAGCATCTGGCTGAAACAGTCAAGAATCTAAACTTAAAGTATGTTGTGATTACTTCCGTTGACCGAGATGATTTAAAAGATGGCGGTGCACAGCATTTTGCAGATTGCATTCGAGAAATTCGTCAAACCAGTCCAGAGACTCTGATAGAAATTTTGGTTCCTGATTTTCGTGGTCGTGCAGATATTGCCCTGAAGATTCTGAGCCAAAACCCACCCGATGTTTTTAATCATAATATTGAAACCGTTCCACGTCTGTATAAAGCCATGCGACCAGGCGCTAACTATAAGCACTCATTGGATTTACTCAAAAAATTTAAACACTACTGTCCCGACATTCCAACCAAATGCGGTTTGATGGTTGGTTTAGGAGAAGTTGAGGCTGAGGTTATTGCGTTATTAAATGATTTGAAAGATTATCAAATTGATTATGTCACAATCGGCCAATACTTACAGCCATCCAAGTCTCACGCGCCAATTCATCGCTTTGTTACATTACAAGAGTTTAAGCATTATCAAACTCATGGAGAACGCTTGGCGTTTAAAAATATTTGGAGTGCACCATTGGTACGATCAAGTTATTTTGCTGACCGCCAGTATTATGGTGAGGTTGTACCTGCCCCATATATACGTGAATGACTTTTCATTATTTACATGCTTCATTGATAAATATGACAGTTACGTTTATTAACATTTCAGATGGAAATAGTCATTTTCAGCTCATAAGAACACTTTTAAAGTAGCTCAAGGACTGGTAAAGCCAAAAGATCTAACTTAACCAAGCAAAGAAAAAAGCATTTAAAAGCGAAGCAAGAAGAAATGACGTAAATGACTATAAATTTTGAAGCTCATTTCTAAAGTTTGAAAATATTACAGTCTCATCATAAAGGAATATGATATGAACCTGTTCAATACACCACCTGCAAAAAAGCTGCAAACGACGCATTTAATTAATCAAACTACTGTGCATGCTGCCCCTGTTTTAGCATTGCCTCAAGAAGATAAAACGTCTTTATTCCGCCGTTCTATTCAGCATAATTATGCAGATTTACTCAAAATAGCAAATGATTCAGATATGGCGATTGGTCTTACAGATCATCACGGGACTCTCTTGTGGACATGGAGTAGTTCAGCGATGCTTTCTTCTGCTGAACAAGTTCATTTTATTGAGGGCGGACATTGGTCTACACAGGCAGTTGGAACCAATGCGATTGGTATGGCGTTAAACAGCCAAATATCAAGTTGCGTCTATTCTCATGAAAACCAAATGGACAGTGTTAGAGATTGGGTTTGTTATGCCGCACCGATTTGGGACCCAACATCGGGACAATTTCACGGCATTATTAACCTTTCTACAAAATATAAAAAACATACGCCTTTAGGGTTGCTCGCAGTTGAACGCTGTGCAGATTTAATACAGCGTGCCATAAAATTTGAGCAGCAAAATTTTTTGTACATTAAAGCGCTAGGTTCACCTTGGGTTCAATTTAATGGGCAAACTTTAAACTTGAGTCACCGTCAAATTGAAATACTTTGCATTTTAGCTTTGAATCCCCATGGAATTGGCTTAGAAGAGTTACACTATGCCCTTTATGGTGAGCGTAGTGTCAGCCTAAAAACCCTAAAGGCTGAGCTTTCACAACTTCGTAGCCTATTACCTCATTCAATTGAAGCTCGCATTTATAGGCTTAGCTGTGAAGTCCAATGTGATTTTTTACGTGCTGAACAATCATTAAATGCAAATCTTATTTCCAGTACATTCTCACTATATAAAGGTAGCTTTCTCTCTAAATCAGAAAGCCCTTTACTCAGCACTTGGAGACATTGTTTTGATGCCCGTTTGAGCCAGTTGATCTATCAAATAAAGGATATCGATCAGTTATTAAGAATTATTGGGCAGACACATGACCGAATTGATGCTGTACAGCGTTTATTAGAGTTATTACCACAGGACAGTATCCACCGTAATTATTTTTCAAATCTGATTTAGATTTGATCTGTTGCTTCAATTCTAAAGTTTTATTGTGAAACAGATTGAAAAGGAAGCTTGATTTTCATACTCCTTTAATGAGAATGTACGATCAAGTCTGAACTAATACAGAATATCGCTTATAAAGCTTATAAATAAGCTTTTAGTTGTTCAAACAAGTGAGACCACCTCTTTTTGAGTAAACTTTTCTTTATCAATTTTCAGCACGTAGCGGGTATTACGCCCACCACCTTCCAGTTTATACAGCACATCGTTTTCCAAAAGCTCGGTTAGGTGACGTGTTGCTGTAGCCTTACTTACTCCAGTGAGCTTTTGATACTGTGAAGCATTAATTCCGAGAGGGAAATCATTCTCTTCGCCATTGAGTAAACGATTTAAAACTTTATTCTGGGTTTCATTGAATTCGATATGAGAATAAGTGCTCCAAAATTTCGCTTTAGTGATCGTTCGATCAAGTCGTAGTAAAGACCTATCGATACTTTTTTCTAAGGTGTTTAAAAACCAGACCAACCACTCATTGATTGTATAAGTATCATTCTGGCATTTCTCAAGGACCTCATAATAACTACTACGATTTTCATGAATGGCCACGGACATAGCATATAAACGGATACTTTGGTGATCCATTTGAGCTAATGCTAAATCTGTAATAACACGCGTAATACGACCATTACCATCTTCAAATGGATGTAATGTCACAAACCAAAAATGAGCAAGTGCAGCTCGCAATAACGGATCAAGCATTACATCTTCTCTAGAACTATTGAACCATTCTATAAATTCATTCATTAGTCCCTGTAAATGCTCTCCACCCTCAGGTGCTTCAAAGTAAACCTTGGTAGTAGTACCATAAAGAGAACCACCAACAACCTGCATTGGTGCCTCGTTATCACGAATTTCTCCTACTTTGTTTTTTTGCGCAGCATAATCAAAGCGTTCTATAGTTTGAAAAAGCCAGTTATGCCATTGTAATAAGCGCTCCATTGTTAATGGCGCATTATGATTGCTCACTGCATCCATCATGATATTGGCTAAACCTTCATTTTTATCTTGAATGGGTGCAGGATTTTCTTCTGTTACCCCTAAACGCCGAGCTAATGAGGATTTGAGTGAACGAACATTCAACTTCTCATCTTCAATGAGTGAGGATGCGACTAGATTTGTGAGCAGTGTATCTAATGGTAATGCCTCAGCTTCTGGTGATACTTTGCTCTCTCCGACTAATTGACCTATCTTCTTATGAATTAAACGTAATTTTACTGTGACAAGTGCTTCATCCCATTTAAATTTAGTCCAGTTTGCTTTTTGCCATACCCATTTTTTCATAAGCATTCCCCCTACTGCATGAGCCGATTGTAACACCTATTCGGCTCATTTAGTGAGCCATTAATTGAGTTATTAATGAGTTATTCAGCTCATTTATGACGATTGACCTAATAAAACCTAGATTGTGAGCCGAATAATTGGCTTAAACAGCTCATATAGTGAGCCAAATATACAGGTTATTCGGCTCATTTACTTCTTTTAGCCATTAGGTTGGTTCTGTTAATTTTTTAATGCGATCAGGCTTTGTTGCACAAACCTATGTGTAAAGGCTTTTTCAGCGATATAATTTTCAAATGAAGAAGCCTACACCTAAAATCTATCATACAACCAATTGGTCCTCGTATAACCAAGCTTTAATCAAGCGAGGAAATATTTCAATCTGGTTTGCTCCTAAGACGCAATGGTATGCACAACCACAAGGCAAGCACGGACGAAATCAAACTTATTCCGATACAGCGATTCAATGCTGTTTAATGATCAAATCTCTATTCCGTCTTTCTTTACGTATGGTTACTGGCTTTGTTCAAAGCCTGATTAAACTCTGTGGCTTGAATTGGACAGCGCCAGATTACTCCACCCTTTGTAGACGACAAAAGCATATTGATATTGCGATAAGCTATCAGAAAAGTCGTGATGGGTTACACCTACTCGTCGACTCTGCGGGTTTAAAATTTTTAGGTGAAGGCGAATGGAAGCCTAAAAAACATCAGCCTGAATACCGTCGGCAATGGCGTAAACTGCATATTGGTATAGATGTTGAAACACTGCAAATTCGTGCCGTTCAGCTTACGACAAATAATGTCAGTGATTCACAAGTACTAGGTGATTTACTGGATCAAATTCCACTAGATGAGCGAATAGATTCTGTCTATACCGATGGCGCGTACGACACGAAGTGCTGCAGACAAGTGATTTCAGATCGTCAAACACATGCAGTAATTCCACCCAGAAAGAATGCCAAGCCCTGGAAAGATTCTAAAATAAGTTCAATAGAACGAAATGAGTTACTTCAAACGGTTAAACATTTAGGCAGAACCCTATGGAAAAAATGGTCGGGTTATCACCGTCGTAGTTTGGTGGAAACCAAGATGCATTGCATCAAATTATTAGGAGATAAGCTGACGGCAAGACATTTTCAAAGTCAGGTCAATGAAATTCATGCGCGTGTGGCAGTTCTGAATAGATTTACGGAATTAGGTAGACCTCACACCCAAGTTGTCTCTTGAATTTGAATGGATTGGGGAAAACTCAGCTTTTGAATGTTTATGCAACAAAGCCCAGTCAATCTCATAGTCTAGTTTGAATAAAAACTTATCTATGTACCTTCAATTTTAAGCATGGTTTGATTCTCTCTTTTCAAATAAATGGCCATGCAATACTCAGTAAAAATAATAGCCCTAATACGGTGCAACTAATTTGCCAAAAACGCAAAGGATCTCGTTCAATGATTGCTGGTGGTTTAGAGTTTAATAATTCTTTGGAAGGATGCATTAGATTATGAATGAGTTCAGATAAGGCCTCAAAACGATGTGTCGGTTCAATACTCAGCGCTTGGCCTAAAATTTTATCTAACCATATAGGTAAATCAGGCCGATATTTCCTGATGGAATAGTATTGAACTTTTTTAAGCTGCTTTAAACTGTTACAGCGAGCTAAATCTGTCCCATAAGGTAATTGTTTGGTCAGTAAATAATAGGCCATTACCGCCAAAGAAAATTGGTCTGAATGTACAGATGGCGAATGATCAATAAAATACTCCGGTGCCATAAATGCTAAGGTTCCGAGTGGTCGATTCGCATTTTTAGGATTAATTTCGACCAGGCCTCTTACTGCTGTTGAACCATAATCAATCAGTTTAATTTTCATGGCACTTTCTGTATTTAAAACAATGATGTTTTTTGGCCGTATATCCTGATGCAGCATCTCCAGCCGGTGCATTGCATTTAAAGCCAAAGCTGTTTGTTGCAAAATTGGTAAAATCTCATCGAGATTTAAAGGCTTTTCCTGGCGATGCAGCCATTGAGCCAAAGTTTCACCCTGTAAATATTCATAACATTGGAATAAATATTTTTTCTCAGTGTTATGTGGATAACACTGCATCAGGTTGTCATGCTTCAGACGTTTTGATACCCAATCTTCGAGTTGAAATTGCTCTACGGCATACTTATCTTGCTGTAAATCTACCCCCAAAGTTTTTATAACCAAAGGCTGCTGCTGAGTATCGTGTGCCAAATACAGGCAACTGCGATGATTTTGGTGCAAAATCTTATCAATCACATAGCCTTCAAAAACTTCACCTTTACTGAGCTGTTGTGGAAATACATAATCCTGCTGAATATGAAACTGATTCAGTTCAGGCAACTGTTCTACACGGATCACCTGGAAACTTAAGTTATCATCACTGCCCTGTTCTAAAGCTTTTTCAACTAATCCTTTGGCAAGTTGATTTAAATCTGCATCTATTAAAGTTAAATCTAATAATTGTTGATCTGTGACAAATTCATAGACCCCATCGGTCATTAGTAAAAAAATATCTTTTTCTTTGAGTTCAATATTTCGATAATCAATTTCAATACGATAATCCGCACCTAAGGCTCGACTAAGATAATGCTCTTTGGAAGACAACCAGACACGATGATCATGGGTTAGTAATTCAATTTCATGATCGCGAATGCGGTAAATACGACTATCACCAACATGAAAAACATGGGCTTGTTGTTGTTTTAAAATCAGTGCAGATAAGGTACAGACATACCCTCGGTCTTTATCAAAACGTCCTTGACTTTGTTGAGTCTGTGCATAAAGCCATGAATTGGTCGCGCGGATCACTCGTTCTGCTGAAGTCTGTGTACTCCAGGCATCTGAAGTAGAATAATAGTCAGATAAAAAACTACCAACGGCTGTTTCTGCTGCAAGATGACTGACATTACTGCTACCGATTCCATCCGCTATAACACATGCAATACCTTTCTGTTTCAGCACATGTCCTTCGGGCAGATATACTCCATGGAAATCCTGGTTCTGTTGTTTAACTCCGGCAGTAGAATATTGCCCAATACTGACTTTTAATGTTTTTTTCATGCTGAAAGCTCAAAAAGGGATCTATATGATCCCTTTATAAAATGATGAATGTTAAAATTCTTTTTTAACACCAGTACGGACATGGGTGGTATAAAGTGCCAGACCTGTTAATGCCAAACCGCCCACCAGATTACCTAAAGCAACCGGCAGTTCATTCCATAGGAAGTAGTCAGCAATCGAGAAGTCACCGCCCATCATCATGGCAAATGGGAACAGGAACATGTTCACGACAGAGTGCTCAAAGCCCATGGCAAAGAACAGCATAATTGGCATCCACATGGCAATAAATTTGCCACTCACCGTAGTAGACATCATCGCGCCAATGACACCTAATGACACCATCCAGTTACACAGCATGCCACGGATAAAAATAGTCATCCAGCCGGCGAATCCGTATTCGGCATAACCTAATGTCCGCTCCTCGCCAATATGCGCAATTTTTACGCCGACAGGGTTTGGATCCGCTGCAAAACCCATGGTATAAACCGCTGCCATGAGCACCGCAACGACTAAACAGCCTGTAAAATTCCCTACAAACACCAAGCCCCAGTTTTTTAGAATACGTCCCCATGTCACCCCTGGGCGTTTATCTAGCCATGCCAGCGGCGTAAGTACAAACACCCCAGTTAATAGGTCATAGCCCAATAAATACAACATACAAAAACCAACTGGAAACAGGAGCGCACCAATCAATGGTGATCCTGTTTGCACGGCTATGGTAATGGCAAATACCGCTGCCAAGGCCAGAATGGCCCCTGCCATAAAGGCACGAATCAATACATCACGGGTTGCCATATGCAATTTGGATTCACCCGCATCTACCACTTTTTTTGCAAACTCTGCAGGAGCAAGATATGCCATGTTGTCGTCCTCTTTTTCAATATACAAACCTGTTTTTAAAAAAAAGACGCCTAAGATCAATGAAGACCTTAGGCGCCGTTGCCTTAAATGCTTAAACAGTTAAAGGTGAATGGCGTCATTGCCATATATCTCAAAGTACAAGCAAAAGCTATGCCATAAAAAATTATTAATCTTTTAATTATTCACTGTCTTATTGAGCATAAATTTTAAAATGATGATTGGCATGATATCTGCATCATCTACTCCGCATAACAATTTGTTTAAGAATCATTTGGAGAGGATTATGATTACCCATCGTCAACAAGTAACTGACATGATCATTTCAGCGAAAGTTTTAAAATCAATTAAATGGTCAGATGTCGCCAAAGAAATAGAACTTTCTAAAGAATGGGTAACCGCTGCATGTTTAGGTCAGATGGCTTTTAATAAAGAGCAGGCAGAAAAAATCGGTCAGATTTTTGGCTTAAGTAATGAAGCTGTTGCATGGCTACAAATCGTGCCATACAAAGGTTCATTGCCGACCAGCGTGCCTACTGATCCCTTAATTTATCGCTGGTATGAAGTAGTGAGTGTTTATGGTTCGACCATTAAAGAACTGATTCATGAAGAATTCGGAGATGGGATCATGAGTGCTATTGATTTTAGTATGGATATCCAACGCGAAGAAAATCCGAATGGTGACCGGGTAAATGTCGTATTGTCTGGCAAGTTTTTACCTTATAAAACCTATTAATTTGTCTTGTCCTGAAATAGATTGACAGTATTCCACTTCAAACCGAGTTAAGCAATTAGCTCAGTTTTAGTTTGCTCATACGTCTGATTCGGGGTGTTCATATTTAAACTTAAATGTGGTCTATAGCAATTATAAATCATGATAGATTCCGCAATTAAGTGATCTAACTCCTTCATGGTTTGACATCGTGTAGTTAAAAACTCCTGCTTTAATATTCCATTAATCCGCTCTGCTAATGCATTCTGGTATGAGAAACACTGTTTCGCAAGTGCGCCATCTGTCATAGAAGGACATACCCTATAAGGATAATGCCACCTTTCACAAAGCAACAAGGCTTCAGAAGTTGATACGTTGTGCAGGCCATTACATTGTCCCCATTCAGAACGAACTTCGACCAGCTCACCATCCTGAATCCCGTATTTCAGTGCATCATTCGAATGAATTTCACAATACCGTTCGGCACGATGTGTACTGAGATGGGCAGATAATCCAGTGCGGCTCATAGCAGGCTCATGATTTTTTCGGTCTGGGCAAATTTCTGAAAAAATAAGGTTAATTTTTCAATAGTAATCCCGGTTCGTTGAGCCACGCTTTCAATCGATGACTCTGTTGAGCTGCTGGCAAGTGCCTGCTCCAGACCTTGAGTATGTTGGGTAATAAAATCCAGATCGGTATAGCCATTTTGCTGAAGATATTGCAACAAGCCATTAAACAGCGCGACATCCTGACCTGGTAAAATGGGTAAGTGTAAATCTGCCGCTTCACAGGTTGCAGTAAAGCGTGGATCAATCACCACTACAAATAAATCCCGCTCTTCTTTGGCTTTCATGATGCGCTGATAAAGCACCAGATGGCACCAGGCAGTATTGGAACCCACCAGAACCACCATTTCTGTCTGCTCAAAGTCTGTGTAGCTGGTATGTGCTGCCACAGCAGATGACATGCACAGCCTTGAATTGGTATCAATATTGGCAGTACCGAGATAACCTTTTACAAATTTGTTCACCACATAATAGTCTTCAGTCAAAAGCTGGCCGGAGACATAAAAGGCGATGCTGTCGCGCCCATACTGATCAATACATTGCTGAAATTTATTGGCAATACTTGAAATGGTATGATCCCAAGTACTTATTTGCCGCTGTTCATTTCGACCTGTCATCGGATGTTAGCGGCAATGTAAAAATGACCCCCCAACAGCATTTGAAAATTGACCCCCTTGGTTAATATAGTGGTCTTTTTGGACTGCTCAACATGTTAACTTTGGAGCAAGCAGTGACAATCCAAATACTTCATCAACAAGGTCAATCTATTAAGGCAATTAGCCGCGAACTCGGTATTTCTAGAAATACTGTGCGTAAATATTTACGATCTCAAGTAACACCTAAATATCAACGAACACAATCTAAAGTGAGTATTCTTGAGCCTTATAAACCGTATTTAATCAAACGTCTAAATGCCGCCGATCCAGAATGGATACCGGCTGTAGTGTTGTATCAAGAAATCTTGCAAAAAGGCTACACGGGGAAAATTAGAACACTACAAAATTATCTCAATACATTAAAGCCAACTAAACAACCAGAGCCGATTAAGCGATTTGAGACTCAACCAGGTCAACAAATGCAGGTTGATTTCACAACAATTCGACGTCATCACACCACATTAAAAGCATTTGTTGCAACTTTGGGATACTCTAGAGCAACCTTTGTTAAGTTTTATGATCATGAACGTTCTGATGCATGGATTGATGGCTTAGAAAGTGCTTTTCAGTTCTTTGGTGGTGTTCCTAAAGATGTATTATTTGATAATGCTAAGGCCATTATCATTGAACGTGATGCTTATCAAGATGGTCAACATCGCTGGAATGCTAAATTACTTGATTGTGCTAAGAAATATAACTTCCGACCACGTGTTTGTAAGCCATATCGTGCGCAAACAAAAGGTAAAGTAGAACGCTTTAATAGTTATTTGAAATCAAGTTTTATCGTGCCATTAAAAGCAAGTTTAAAGGTGGTTGACCTTAGCTTAGATGTTGATATGGCAAATGCCTATATTGGTCGATGGCTTAGTGAAACAGCAAATCAACGCATTCATGCAACAACTAAAGAAAAACCAAGTACTCGTTTGCTTGAAGAACAACAATATTTTTCTTCATTACCTTTATTTAATGATGGTTCTAAAAAATCTGTAATTGATGATGTTAGCCCATCATCACTCATACCTCATGAGAGTGTTCAACACCCCTTATCAAT
This sequence comes from Acinetobacter sp. Lyrl_1, assembly GCF_051948795.1. Classification (NCBI taxonomy): domain Bacteria; kingdom Pseudomonadati; phylum Pseudomonadota; class Gammaproteobacteria; order Moraxellales; family Moraxellaceae; genus Acinetobacter; species Acinetobacter sp. Lyrl_1. The sequence continues at coordinate 785 of NZ_JAYJLK010000043.1, read as the reverse complement.
CTATGATGAATTACTGGAGGTTTCTTAATGAATTTACAGTATGAGCGTATTGAACAGCTTTGCCGTCAGCTTGGTCTACAAACAGTGGCATCACAATGGTCACATCATGCACAACAAACCTTAGCAAAGGATGGCAGTTATGCAGATTTCGTTGAAGCTATGCTATTACATGAATACACAGCCAAGCAGCAACGTAGTCAACAGATTCTTTTACAACTTTCAGGTCTTACTCAAATCAAAACGTTGGAGGCTTATGATTTTAATTATGCTTTAGGTGCTCCAAAGTCGCAGTTGCTTGAACTATTTAATTTAAGCTTTATTCCAAGAGCTGAAAATGTTGTATTTATTGGTGCAAGTGGTGTTGGGAAAACACATCTATCAATGGCTTTAGGCTATAAGGCAATTATGAATAATATTAAGACTAAGTTTATTACTGCAGCTGATTTAATGTTGCAACTTAGCCTAGCTTATCAACAAGGTAAATTAAAAAACTACATGCAACGTGTTGTACTTGCTCCAAAGTTATTGATTATCGATGAAATAGGATATTTACCATTTGGTCGTGAAGAAGCAAATTTATTTTTTAATGTTATTGCCAAGCGCTATGAAAAAGGCAGTACGATTTTGACCAGTAATTTACCATTTAGCCAGTGGTCTAAATCATTCGCAGATGATGTTACTTTGACAGCAGCAATGTTGGATCGTTTATTACATCATTGTCATGTTGTACAAATATCTGGGGAAAGTTATCGTCTAAAAGATAAAAAGAGAGTAGGAATTCAACC
>NZ_JAYJLK010000042.1:0-18797 GCF_051948795.1 Acinetobacter sp. Lyrl_1 | reverse complement strand
TGTCATAAAAAAGCGCCCTTGTAATAAAGAGCGCTTTTTTCGTATTGGGGAAACACGTTCTAAACGAGTTTTTCCCAAACAGCAAATTATTATTTCAATAATGGTGGAACAGCTTCGTAGTTAATTTCTACGCGACGGTTTTCTTTCCATGCATTTTCATCATGTCCAGGGTTGACTGGCATTTCTTTACCATAGCTCACTGCTTCAAGCTGACCTGCGTTAACGCCGCTGGTGATTAAGAAGCTCTCAACCGCTTTGGCACGACGCTCGCCTAAAGCCATGTTGTATTCGCGTGTACCGCGTTCATCGGTATGACCTGTAAGCGCTACTTTAGAGTTGGCATTCACCATTAGAAACTGTGCATGTGCTTGTAGGGTCTGGTAATCATCATTAGATAATTCGCTGCTGTCGTAGTCAAAATGCACCACGCGCTTTGCCAAGAAAGCTTTGTTGGCTTCGGTTACACCTTTGGCAGATGCACCTGCAAGGTTTTGTGCATTTAAAGCTGCATCTTCACTCAAACCTTGGGTGTTGACTGTAGTTGCACCACTTGGTGTTTGACCTGCTTGTGAGTCAGTCGTTGGTTTGCGGTTTGCACAACCTGTCATCACTAAAGCTGATGCCAAAACAGGGAGTACCAATAATTTAACTGCGTTCATCCTCATCTCCATGAAGCTTGATTTTTGGTTTTAAAACAGAACTGAAAAGTGTTTACCTTGCGGGTACTCATTATTTTGGTGCCCACGCAGGTTCACGCACTTCACCTTGTTCACTAGGTAAGTTCATGCGGAAGCGACCGTCTAAAGACATAATTGACAATAAGCCACGTGCGCCTTCGCGCGTTGCATACACCACCATTTGCCCATTTGGTGAGAAGCTTGGCGACTCATCCAAACTGGTTGGGGTTAAAATATTGGTGATATTGGTGTTGATGTCTTGAATTGCGACTTTGTAATTACTGCCACTTGGGCGATGCACCAATGCCAGTTTACGACCATCGGCACTGAGCGTACCACGTGCGTTAAATGCACCGCGGAAGGTTAGGCGTTTGCTGCTGCCTGTGGCAAAGTCATAACGATAAATTTGTGCGGAACCACCACGATCTGAAGTGTAAATAAATGATTTACCATCTGGTGCATAACGTGCTTCGGTATCAATCGCACTGTCATTGGTCATGCGTCGCAGTTCACGGGTGCTTAAATTCATTTGATAAATTTCTGGATTGCCATGCATGGATGCGGTAAACAACATACTTTGACCATCTGGTGAGAAGCTTGGAGCACCATTTAAACCACGGAAACTGGCTAATTTTTCACGCTGACCTGTCGCCAAATCTTGCACATAAATAGCAGGGCGTTTGGTTTCAAACGACACATAGGCAATTTTTTTGGCATCTGGTGTCCACGCAGGCGATAAAATAGGATCACGCGAAGTCAAAATGGTTTTAGGCTGTTCACCATCAGTATCGGCAATTTGCAGGGTATAGCGTTGTTCAGGTGTTGCAGGGTTGCGCAGTACATAAGCAATGCGTCCGCTAAAGTCACCTTTAATGCCCGTGAGTGCTTCATAAATGGCATCACTGATCATGTGTGCAGCAGAACGTACGCGTGACGCAGGCACGCTTAATAATTCATTCAATAAGTATTGCTGTTTTTGCACATCATAAAGTTGGTAATGAACTTCATAACCGCCTTCTGCAGTGGCTTTGACATTTCCCGTCACCACATAAGGTACACCTGCGGCTTGCCATGCAGCTGCATTTGGATTGTTCATGCTTGCAGTTGCAGCAAGGTTTTTAGATGAACTGGTGAATTTGCCTGAACGGTTTAAATCGTTTTCTACAATAGGATAAATACTTTGATCATTGCCAAACGGCACAATCGCAATTTTAGGTGCTTCTTCTGGTGCTTTGGCAATTTCTAAATGCAGTTGTGCAAAAGATTGTGTGCTTAAAACTGGGCTAAGCGCAGTTAAAATAGCAAGACAAAGTAGGTGTTTACGCGTTGTTTCCATCATTCGCTATTTTCTCAAATCAACATAACTTTTTTGGATGTAATTGTGGTACATAATGGCATACTTTGGTAGGAATGAAAGCATGAATTTATAATAAAACTGTTATAACACTGTGAAAATTTAAATTTATTTATACTCGTAAATATTTTGAGAAGGAGTTAGCCAAATAGATGTTATTCGGCTAACTGGTAACTTATTGCGCTGTAAAGGTAGAGGTGAAGCTACGTGCTTCGCGTCGTGCATCTGGGTCTGATGGCATCGGATAAGGTGCGGCAGCACGAACAGCAGCTTCTACACTGGCTTTCATGTCAGGGTCGCTAGAATTAACCACGACAGACTGAACTGCGCCACTGTCACTTAAAGTCACGCGGGCAGTTGCACGTTGACCCGAAGAACCAGCTGGGGTATCCCACGCTCGTCTGATTTTATTTTCGAAATCGCGTTTAGCAGTGGATGCAATGCGTCGTACTTCAGCCTTTTTTTGAGCAGCTTCTTCTGCAGCTTGTTTGGCAGCTGAAGCTTTGGCTTCAGTATCGGCACGTGCCTTCGCTTCGGCATCAGCTTTGGCTTTTGCATCTGCGTCAGCCTTACGTTTTGCTTCGGCATCAGCTTTGGCTTTTGCATCTGCAGCAGCTTTACGTTTTGCGTCGGCATCAGCTTTGGCTTTTGCATCTGCTGCAGCTTTACGTTTTGCATCGGCATCTGCTTTGGTTTTTGCATCTGCGTCAGCTTTACGTTTTGCATCAGCTTTGGCTTTTGCATCTGCGTCAGCTTTACGTTTTGCCTCAGCATCTGCCTTGGCTTTTGCATCTGCTTCAGCTTTGCGTTTTGCTGCTGCATTGGCTTCGAGTTGACGTCTTTCTGCCGCTTCTGCTTTTTTCAGGGCTTCGGCTTCTTTACGACGTACAGCATCTGCTTCAGCACGTGCTTTGGCATCGGCTTGAGCTTTTGCTTTGGCGTCAGCTTCTCGTTGAGCACGTTCTTCGGCGCGTGCTTGTTGAGCTTTTAAGCGTTCAGCTTCTAGTTTTTGTCGCTCTGCAATTTGTTTGGCTTCAGCAGCTTGTCGTTCTGCACGTGCTTGAGCCTCTGCTGCTTGTGCAGTTTTTTGTGTATCAACTTGAGGAGCGGGTGGCGTAGGAGCCGCTGCAGGTGTTGGAATGACAGGGGCAGGTTCAAGAGCAGGCTCGGCTGTTTGAGTAATTTGCTCTGCTACATTTTCATGTGTGGTTTCAGCAGATTTAGTTTCTAATAAGGGTTTTAAATCTTCTGGTTTTATTAATACCGTTTTAATGGGTTTAGGCGGCTCAGGTGCTTTACTCATGCCCAAATAAAGCAAGCCAACCACTGCGATAAGGTGGACACCTACGGTGAACCCAATCGCGATGGCTTTTTGTTGAAAAGGTGGCTTTTTAAAATCTTTCATAAATTACTTTAAAGGCTCGGTCAGCAATCCAACTTGGGTTAAACCCGCATCTTGTAAGTCAGACATTAACGCAATCACATCACCATAAGGGCGTGTATTATGACCGCGAATAACAACCTGAAACTCTTTGTTTTCAGCTTTGGCTTGAATTTGAGCATCGGTCAAAATTTGTTTCAGTTGGGCTAATTCCAAAGGTTCGGCTTTGTGTTCTTTGTATTCTAAAAAATATTGCCCATCTTTATTTAAAGTCACCAAAGCAGGGGCATCTTTCGATTCAATTGGATTACCATTGGCTTGAGGTAAATCGACTTGAATCCCACTGGTAATCATCGGTGCAGTAACCATAAAAATCACCAATAACACCAACATGACATCAATATAGGGCACTACATTCATGTCACTTTTGAGTGGTTTCTTAATGCGCTCGAAGCGTCCTGAGCGTTGAATGGCCATTAGTCGTGATCCTTAGTATTGCCTAAAGATTGACGTTGTAATAAAGCCACCATTTCTTCGGCAAATAAAGCACGATCAGAATAAATCGCTTCGCCTTTGGCGGTGTAATGGTTAAAGGCAAGTACCGCAGGAATGGCGGCAAATAAACCAATGGCTGTGGCAATGAGGGCTTCGGCAATCCCTGGTGCGACTGTTGCCAATGTGACTTGATCGACATCTGCCAGTCCAATAAAGGCATTCATAATGCCCCAGACGGTACCAAATAAACCAACGTATGGCGCAACCGAACCAATGCTGGCTAATGCACCTAAGCCTTGTTCAAGTTGAGCTTGGTCGCGGCTTAAACCGACACGTAAAATACGTTCTGTGCCTTCAATGGTTTGTGTTGCAGGCGCTTGGCGCTTTTTGAGTTTTAAAAACTCACCTAAGCCTTGATAGAAAATATCTTCCAAACCGACACGTTTTGAATTGAGCTGTGCGTTGTTGTAAAGCGTATTTAATTCTGCACCAGACCAGAAGATTTTTTGGAAATGCTGATCATCTGCCTGTGCTTTTTTATAGCTCATGTGTAACTTGGCAATCAGATACCAACTGTATAATGATGCTAAAAGCAGCGAGAGCATTACCAGCTGAACAACAGGACTTGCTTGTAAAATAAGATCTGATACTTGAAGAGATGATTCGAGTTGTGTTGCCATAGTTACTACATGTGCCAATTCATTTTTTTAATCTTGTCCTAATTCTTTCAGAATAAGGCTACGAATTTCATCTGGCAGACGACGTGGTTTCATATCTGAACCAAGACAGGCCAATTCAACCTCGCCAGATGCAAGCATGATTTCACCACGATAAATATTTTGTTGCAATACAAATGATGACGCTTTACACGAAACTACACTTGCTGTAACAGTAATTAGGTCATCCATTAAGATTGGACGTGAATATTTCACGTTAATTTTATGCACGACAAAGTTGTAATCTTGTTGATGCCAATAATGATCAACACCCGATGCACGAAGCCATTCGGTACGGGTACGTTCCATAAAGCGAATATGGTTGGCGTGGTAAACAATGCCGCCTGCATCAGTATCTTCCATATAGATACGAATTTTAAATTCAAATTTATTCGCCATGATGATGTTCCGCTTCAATGTTGCAAAGTTGTTTGATAAGCAATACTTATAGCTTACGCCGTGTCTGTGAAATTGACGTGAATCGGGGCTATAAGTCAAGCTGTGTATAGCGTGGCAGTTTATCATTCTCAACGCTTCGTCCAATGGCACAAGATTTCAAACATGCTTTTAAGTTAAAATTAGCTGCCTGCCTGATACATGCAGATGATCCACCCCAATGAGCAGCACATGAGCCGTTTAGTTAAATTTTTTGTGGTAATTGCCATATTGTATTTGTTGTGGATGACGCTGTTCCAGCCAGATGGAGGAATTGCGGATAGCACAACCTATCAGTCATCGCAGCAAGTGCATCAATTTAAAGACTATACCATTCAAGCTTTGGAAACCTATGAAGGTGAGTTTCGGGTATTGTCACGTGAAAATTATAATTTTGGACGTGAAGCCGAACTTAGCCCTGTCGATTTTGCTTTGGGATGGGGCGAAATGGCCAAGCCTGAAGTGTATAAACAGTTGTCTATTCGTCAAAGCAACCGTTGGTATCATTGGCGTTATGAACAAGCACCACCAATTCCTGTGCAAGAGATTGCAAGTATGAGTGCCAATACGCATTTAATTCCTGCAACGCCCGCGATTGCGACACAGTTAAAACAGATTGATGAAGATGATTTGATTTATTTGAAAGGTAAATTGGTTGAGGTCACTGCCACAGATGGTTGGCAGTGGCGTAGTTCTTTAAGCCGCAATGACACAGGGGCGGGCGCGTGTGAATTAATGCTCGTTGAAGATGTGCGTGTCATCGAAAATTAGGGTCTATCTACAGACCCAATTGACCTAAATATTTAATAGCTTAAAGGGAGATAGCTCCCTTCAAGCTATTTTTTCCTTTGAGCTATTTTTCTTTTGGCTCTGGCGGTGTCATCCCAAATTGTAAATACGCCATATTGGTGGCAATACGCCCGCGAGCGGTTCGCATTACATAACCTTGTTGAATTAGGTATGGTTCAATTACATCTTCCAAAGTGCCAGAGTCTTCAGCCATAGCAGCGGCCAAAGCTTCCACACCTGCAGGCCCACCATCAAAACGCTCTAATAACATTGATAAATAACGACGGTCTAAGGTATCTAAACCATCTTTATCGACATTCAGCATATCTAGCGCACGTTGTGCCATCTCTTGCGTGACTTCACCTGTGCCTTTGACCTGCGCATAGTCACGAACGCGACGCAATAATCGGTTGGCAATACGTGGTGTACCGCGCGAACGACGAGCGACTTCATTGGCTCCTGCATCGGTCATTGGCACATCCATTAAACTCGCCGAGCGTTTGACAATATGGGTCAAATCTTCAACCGAATAAAATTCCAAACGCTGCACAATACCAAAACGGTCACGTAACGGTGAGGTGAGTAAGCCTGCACGTGTGGTAGCGGCGACAAGGGTAAATGGTGGCAAGTCCAGTTTAATGGAGCGTGCTGCAGGCCCTTCACCAATCATGATGTCCAGTTGATAATCTTCCATCGCTGGATACAAGATTTCTTCAATCACAGGTGAAAGACGATGAATTTCATCAATAAATAACACATCACCTTCTTCAAGATTGGTCAGCATGGCGGCTAAATCACCTGCGCGTTCCAAGACAGGCCCTGAAGTGGATTTAAGATTGCCGCCCATTTCACGGGCAATAATATTGGCGAGTGTGGTTTTACCTAAACCTGGTGGTCCAAAAATCAGGGTGTGGTCCAGTGCTTCTGCGCGTCCACGGGCTGCACCAATGAAAATTTCCATTTGTTCACGCACTACAGGTTGCCCAATATAGTCATCGAGTGAGGTGGGGCGAATGGCGCGATCAATTTGATCTTCGGGTTTTTCAGAACCACTGATTAGACGGTCTTGCATATCGTGTTAACTAATCTCTTGAGCTGGGCATTTTGATGCTGCATGCACAGCCTCAAAGTATGAGTTGCGTTTAAATGCCTTTGCGAAGGCATGATTTTACTTTTGAAAGATCAAAAGTAACAAAAATCTTATGTTGAGTTGAGGGTATATCCCTATACCCCAACTCAACGGGCGACATCCATGTCGCCAGTCATGTATCCAATATTGGAAAGATGAACTTACGCTAGGTTTGTTGGCATCTTTTATTTATTCATCGACTTTAATGCTGCACGGATAATATCACTGGCTTCAGTAAAATCGGCCTTAACTGCATTAATCAGTTTTTGTGCTTCGGCAGGTTTATAACCTAAAGACTGCAGTGCAGCTTCGGCTTCGGCAACAGCAGAATTGCCTGTAAACTGAATTTGGGTCACAGTGGAATTGCTGCTGCTCACTTCGTTGGACATGGCTTTAAAGCGATCACGTAATTCAATCATCAGGCGTTCAGCGGTTTTTTTGCCCACCCCCGGTACTTTAATCAGGGTGTTAATGTCTTCATGTTCTACGGTGTGAATCAGTAATTCGACACTCAAGGTTGATAAAATACCTAGCGCCATTTTCGGGCCGACACCATTGACTTTGAGTAAAGTACGGAAAATGGTTTTTTCTTGGGCTTCTAAAAAGCCATATAACAATTGAGCATCTTCACGCACAGCTAAATGCGTCCACAGGGTAATTTTCTGCCCTTTTTGTAATTGGCAAAATGTGGTGAGTGGCGTGTCAATTTCATAGCCCACACCATTCACATTCAGCAACACGGTTGGTGCTTCTAAAGCCAATACTTCGCCAATAAGACATCCGATCATATTTGTGATTCACTGATTAATTTAAAATAAGTTGCTGTTCGCATAGTAGAGCGCATTTTCACAAAAGGCAAAATCTGCGCTTAAATCCTACTACTATTTATATACAAGTATTGATATGCAAATTATTCATTACAGCAAGGCGACCTTATTGCCTTGTAATTCTTGCGATAAGTTATAGGCTTGGTGATCTGAAAACTTAGAGATAATATCCAAGACTTGCATAATATTGTCATAGTGATTATGCGCAAAATCTGCCCCTGAGCGTTGCAAGATTGACATTAAACGCTGCTCTTTAAAACTTAGGGTTTTATGTGGCGTGGTGAGTGGAATAAACGCATCCAAAATGTTTTGTAAACTTTGATGCGCAATAATTTCCAGCCCTGCCTTTTGTGGATGCTCGAAAATTTTCTCACGGGCTAAGTCTTTGGCGCGATTAATACCAATTTCAATATCTGCCGAGCAATATTGTAAAAGACTGCCTTTGAGCTGTCCCATCAGAATTTCCAAATGGTGTTTGGCAAATGCTGTAGTGACTTCATCGACCAAACGCTTCATGACCCGACCACGCAAAGCGGCAATTTTTTGTTGCCATGTGGTACGTGCCATCGCCAGTTCTGCTGGAATACCGTAGTCACCAATCAAGTTTAAAAAGATCGGTTCAACTTCTTCATAGCTGAGCATGTTTAAGATAATGCCATCTTCCAAATCAATTAAGGCATAGCAAATATCATCTGCTGCTTCCAATAAATATGTCAGTGGATGACGGCAATAGTGATAATCGCCCAATTGAATCAGTCCAAGTTGTTCTGCAATTTGTTTGAGAATTTCTTTTTCAGCTTGGTAACAACCAAATTTATCACGTTGATTGGCAGGGCGGTTGCCTTGTTCGGCAATGGTTTTGGAGAGCCATGGATATTTTAAATAAGCGCCTAAAGTGGCATAGGTTAAACGCATGCCGCCATCATTTGGATGATAGTCAATTTTGGTGAGTAGACGTAAACCTTGTGCATTGCCTTCAAACTGACGGACATCAGCTTCTTCTTCATCGCTGAGTTTGGCGAGGAAATTGCCGTGTGAAGCATCATCAAACCATTCACGAATGGCATATTCGCCTGCATGCCCGAAAGGTGGATTACCAATATCATGTGCCAAGCAAGCAGCTTGAATAATCGCACCGACATCGGCAGGGGAAATCCACATAGGCAAGTGATCTTTAATTTTTTCTGCAGCCAACATCCCTAATGAACGTCCAATACAAGACACTTCTAAAGAATGGGTTAGGCGAGTGTGAATACCATCGTGTTGAGTCAATGGATGGACTTGGGTTTTACGGTTTAACTGTCTAAAACTTTGCGAAAAAATAATACGGTCATAATCTTTATGAAAAGGGCTGCGCGCCTGTTCTGTACTTTGTTTTTTACTACCAATTCGAACTGTGGAAAGCAGTTCTAACCAACGCATTTGAGTCATTTATCATTATTCACTATGTGCTTGTTTTGCATCATGCCAAAAAAATGACAAAAGCTCTAGGGGCGTGCGACATGGCTTGTCTTTTTAAATCTAAATTTATACAAAATGGGGGATAAGTTTGTGGCGAAGCGTACTTTAAATTTTTTTTGGGGGCTATATAAATCGAGGATTGGATGATGCGTATAGGTTGCCAAAATAGCAACAATGCTCAAATTTTTATGCTAATTTCTAATTAATTGTGAAATGGATAGCGAAGCTTAAATATGCTCAAACTGATTTATTATGTGCCTGAATCTCATCTTGAAGAAACCAAACTGGCTATTTTTGCAGCGGGTGCAGGTGGAATTGGCAATTATGAACATTGTGCATGGCAGGTTTTAGGCACAGGGCAATTTAAACCTGTCAAAGGAGCAAATCCGTTTGTTGGCGAGTTAGATGCTTTGGAACACGTTGCCGAGTGGCGCGTGGAAACTATTGTACCTGAGCAAAATGCTCAGGCAGTCGCAAAAGCGCTCAAGGCAAGTCATCCTTACGAAGAGCCTGCCTTTGAGTTTATGCAACTTTTAGATATTAATTTTTAAAGACTTAAATACCAATTTTTAAAGAAAAATAGAATTGTACGATCACTCATATATGGATTGGGGCAAATATAAGTTGCGTAGATAGAGTTTACTTTTCACGGGCAAAAAGTAACAAAAGCCCTCTGTTAGACTGATGGTACGTCCTGTACCACAGTCTAACGGGCGACATCCTTGTCGCCTTATCACGAGTCAAAATGTGGCTAGGTTTTAAAAATACAGTTGAAATATTAGGGTCTGTTGACACTTCATCTATGTTTGCGACGTGAGAGATATATCTCGCAAGGTTTTTTAGCTGCTATAAGGCATGGGGCAGGAAATTTAGTTATTCTAAATGACTGACTCATAACGCAATAGCAGCAAAAAATATGCTCGTCCCCTTGCGCAGCAAACAAAGCAGCGCTTTGTTCTTGCTCATGTGGCTAAAACTTTCTCAGATTACGTTATGAAACTTGGCAATAGTCTCGCTATTCCTTGCGTTTCATGCCTAATCTGCTCAGTTTTAGCCTACAGCGCAAGCCATTTATGAAATGTTAACAGCCCCTAGACTTTCTGAATAAATAGGTCACGGTCAAAACGGTATTGCGGGAAAAAGACACCATCTTCGGCACGTTCACCTGCAGCAATCACCATCACTGGAAATTGTTGATCATTCAGTTTTAAGAGTTTGCGTACCATCGGCTCATCAAAACCTTCCATCATGCAGCTATCAAAACCGTGTGCGCGAAGGGCCAAGACCATATTTTCACAGGCGAGTGCTGTAGTTTTACTTGCCCAAAGTTTGGCATCTGCAGGGTTAAATGCAGTCACAGGTAATTGTTTATCTAAACTACGTGCAATTTTGAAAGCGACTTTCTTAAAGTTACCTACTGCGTTTAAGTAGCCAGTCATGTAGTTATAAGGAATAAACTTGTAATATTTTTTGACTGCAGCAGGTGCTTCATGAAAAGGGAACTCGCTGATATTCTTTTTTGCCATTTCATCAACACGGTCTGTACGTGCAATACACACGATTAGCTCTGCTGCAGTACGAGCAGCGAGTTGTCCTAAGCAGGCTTTAACCAGTTGTTTTTTCTTGGCAGGATTTTGCACCACGACAAAAGTCCACGGTTGTAAATTAGATGAGTTTGGAGCCAATAAAGCCATATCTAAACAATCATCCAATACTTCTGCAGGAATGGCTTTGTCGGTAAATTTACGCACCGAACGACGGCTTTGAATGACTTTTTTAAAGTTTTCTACATCAATATCTTGTGGTGCAGGTTCAAAATAACGTTCTTTTTTTTCAGCTTTAACATCGGTTGGATTTGGATTAGACATTACAATTTTCCTCAATTTTTTAATGATTGACAGCACATTGCAGAATATGGGGGCGAATAAAGAAAAAACCACATTCAGCCAAAATGAATGTGGTTTTAAAACATCTAGTTCACTTGAAATGGGTGTAAGTACATTTCAGCTAAACAGCGCTTAATTAAATTGGCTGAAATCAGGTTTACGTTTTTGCATAAAGGCTTGCACTGCTTCCATCATTTCTGCTGAACCGACACGTTGCATAAAAATTTCTGCTTCATGGTCAATCCACGCCACGATTTCATCGACATTATGTTTCATGAGGGCTTTAGATTGTTTGAGTGAAGCCAATGGCAAAGCCGCCAATTGCGCTGCTTTTTGTTGTGCTGTTGCATAGACATCGGTTTCAATGCTATTAACTAAATTTGCCGATAATGCCGTTTCGCTATTGAATTTTTGTGCAGTTAGCAACAGTTCAGCCGCTTTGTGATAGCCTGCTTGTTCTACTAGAAGTTTGCTTGATGCACCTTCAGGCGATAAGCCCAAGCTCACAAATGGAATTTGGAATAGGGCAGTATTGTCGCTATATACCAAATCTGCATGTAATAGAATTGTGACACCAATGCCAATTGCCACCCCACGTACAGCTGCAATCAGCGGTTTAGAAAACTTAGCTGCAGATTTTAATAAGATGAATGGAGGGCCTTCGGCAGCAGGTAGTTGTCCTTTAAGTGCAGCAGACTTCATAAAGTCTTGCATGTCATTGCCAGCACTAAAATCTGCATCTGTGCCACGTAAAATTACACAACGTACTGCGTTGGACTGATCTGCTTCATCTAAGGCTTGTGCAATCCACAAATATAATTCACCATACAGCGCGTTTTTTGCTTCTGGTCGGTTGATGGCTAAAGTCAGTACGCCATTGTCTAAATTCGCATTCAAATGTGGGTGAGGTTGTTGAATACAGCTCAGTGTCATCGTACTATCCTTGCTTTGATTGGTTTGAATTTATGGCTCATTATGTCGCAAATTCGCAGCGCTGGCACAACTCATGAGTTCATAAAAAGTTAGTGAATGATGAGATTTGCGTTCCTAATTCAATGTGAAATTTATTTAGAATTTGGGGTTGTTCATTTAAAAAATGAATAAGCAAGGCGGAATCTTAACGTCTATTAATTCTATTTTAGGATTAACCTTCGGTTCGACCTACTTTTGTTTTGGCAAAAGTAGGCAAAACCATTTGTCATCCACGAAACCTGCCCAATTATTGTTTTTGATTTATTATCTTGCAAAAACAATAATGAGTTGATACCACGCAGGTTGTGGATGACATTTCCGCGTATCAGATAGCATCATGTTGTTATCAAAATTAGGATTGGCGTATTTATTATGCAATATACGTTTGATTATTTGGTTTTCATTGGCCGCTTTCAGCCATTTCATTTGGCGCATTTGCAAACCATTCAAATTGCGTTAGCACGTAGTCATTATGTGATTTTGGCATTAGGTTCTGCACAAAATGAGCGCAATTTAAAAAATCCGTTTTTAGCCAAAGAACGTGAGCAGATGATTTTGTCTAACTTTTCACCTGAGATGCAAGAACGGATTAAGTTTGTGCATGTCGTAGATGTCTACAATGATGAAAAATGGCAAAAACTAGTCAAATCTTTAGTCGGTGAATTGATTCAACCGCAAGATCGTGTTGGTTTAATTGGGCATTTTAAAGATGACTCGTCTTATTATTTAAAGTTTTTCCCTGAATGGGAGATGGTAGAATTAGACAGCTTGCAAGATGCCATGTCTGCTACGCCTGCACGTGAGGCTTATTATCGTGGGGAAATACAGCCTAATTTTTTCCCGCAAGGCACAATTGATTTCTTAACCGCATTTCAAAACACGGAAATTTATCGTCAATTACAAGACAAATACCAGCAGCAGGATAGCAGTAATTTGACGGAGTAATCCAGTTTTTAAATGAAAAAGGATGATTGAAAAAGCTTTCAATCATCCAGAACATTGTGTTTTTTTAGAGGCTGAAAATTAAGCTTGTAAAGCGGTTAAATCCGCAAGCACTTGCTCGGCATGTCCTGCAGCTTTGACTTTACGATATTCTTTCAGTAATTGACCTTGATGGAAAATAAAAGTAGAGCGTTCAATGCCCATAACTTTTTTGCCATACATATTTTTTTCTTTAATCACATCAAACAACTGACACAATACTTCTTCTTTATCGCTAATCAAGTTGATGCCTAAAGATTGTTTTTCGGTAAAGTTTTGATGGGCTTTGACTGAGTCGCGCGAAATGCCAATGATGGTGGTATTAAGCGCATCAAATTGTGGCTTTAGCGCAGTAAAATCGACAGCTTGTGTGGTGCAGCCTGGGGTAGAATCTTTCGGGTAAAAATACACCATTAACCAATCTGTACCAAGTTCGGTTAAATTGACTTCGCCTGTGGTTGCAGGAAAAGCTTGATTTGGTAATTGAATTGTCGTGCTCATATTTTTCTCCAAAATCATGCACATAAAAAACTAGCCACATAAAGTGGCTAGTTGAAATTGTTAAGAAAAATTATTTTTTCTCAGCCGCTTTGATTGCTTCTTCAGTTAAGGTTTTTAATTTACCTGTAAGCTGAGGACCAAAACAAGTTTGCAAATCTTTATTTTGCTTTTGTACAAAAGCTAAAGTCGCAGGGCTCTTTTTCTGGTTAATTGCGCTTTGAATTTCCCATTTTTGAGCGTTGGTTAATTTACCATCTGCTTCTACTGCACAAGTACAATATTTGCTTACTTCAGCTGTAGTTAGTTTTTTGCCTTTTGCAGTTTCTTCTTTACAAACATTAATTAAAGCTGCTTTTACATTGGTGCTTTTATATGCTTGTTGCAACTTGTCATTATTTGCGTGTGTCGTTGTTGCGAATAATGCAGCAACAGACATAATCGCAGAAACTATAATGTTTGATTTTAAATTTTTCATACACTTTACCTTGTTATGACGGTATATAACGCGTTGGGTCTGCAACACCAGCATCGGCAAAACCTTGTTTGCGTAAGCGACAGCTGTCACATTTACCACAAGCACGTCCTTGGTCATCTGCTTGGTAGCAAGAAACCGTTTGACTATAGTCTACGCCATGTTCAATACCTAAGCGAATAATATTTGCTTTGGATAAATGTAACAAAGGTGTCTCAAATTTTAACGGTTTGCCTTCTACGCCAACTTTGGTTGCCAAGCGTGCCATATTGGCAAAAGCATCAATAAATTCAGGACGACAGTCAGGATAGCCCGAATAATCTACCGCATTAATACCAATCACAATTGCTTCTGCATCAAAAACTTCGGCAGCTGCCAAAGCATAAGACAGGAAGATGGTATTACGCGCAGGCACATAAGTCACAGGAATACCTTCTTGCTCATGATCAGGTACTTCAATGCTGTGATCGGTCAGGGCAGAACCGCCCAAGTTGCCTAAATCAATATTAATCACACGATGCTCAATGCCTGCATTTTTAGTCAAGGCACGTGCAGCATCTAGCTCTGTAGTCGAGCGTTGACCATACATAAAACTAAGTGCAATACATTCATAACGCGCTTGTGCCCATGCCAAACACGTGGTTGAGTCTAATCCACCAGATAACAATACAATGGCACGAGGGCGCATAATTGAACTCCAAATTTTAAAATATAGCGATAGAACTTGAGCAAAAGTGTGAAGATTGACGTCAATACGAATGGGGATTCGTGAGGAGATTAACGACCTGTTTCATCATTCCAAAGCAATTTATGTAATTGCAATTGGAAACGAACAGGGAGATGGTCGGCTAAAATCCACTGTGCCAAATCACGTGCAAGTTGTGGCAAGGCGACTGCACCTTTTTCGACAGCAAATGCAGGGGAGAACCACACTGTATCGACTTTTTTATGCAACTGATATTGCTCAACTTGCTGCTTCGCCCAAAGATAATCGTCATGATTGCAAATCACAAATTTGATTTGATCATGTGGGTTTAAAAAATCTAAATTTGATAATAAGTTGCGTGACATTTCACCCGATGCAGGGGTTTTTAAATCCAGCACCTTCGACACACGGTTATCCACTTTAGAAATATCTAAAGCTCCACTGGTTTCCAAAGACACTTCACAACCTAAATCTGCCAAGCGTTGCATGAGTGGCAGTGCATTCGGTTGAGCCAGAGGTTCACCGCCCGTCACACATACATACGGTGTTTTAAATTCTAGCGTGGTTTGGATGATGTCATCTAAAGATTGACGTTCGCCACCTTCAAAAGAATAAGTGGTATCACAGTAATGGCAACGCAATGGACAACCCGTTAAACGAATAAACACGGTTGGCAAGCCCGATGTATTGGCTTCGCCCTGCAATGAATAGAAAATCTCCGTGATGCGTAAACCCGCAGACGGATCAGAAACAGGAATAGCGGAAGATCGGAGGGTATTCATAAAATTCATCACAGTATGTAAAAAACAAAAATCCCTACGGTCATTGCTGGCCGTAGAGATGGAGAAAACTAAAAAAAGTTTAGTCTTCGCGTAATAAGTCGTTCAAACTGGTTTTTGCACGGGTTTTCGCATCTACTTTCTTCACAATGATAGCAGCATACAAGCTATAAGTGCCACATTTAGAAGGCAGGTTGCCAGAAACTACCACCGAACCTGCAGGTACACGACCATAATGGATTTCGCCAGTTTCACGGTCATAAATTTTGGTCGATTGACCAATATAAACGCCCATAGAAATGACAGAACCTTCTTCCACAATCACGCCTTCAACAATTTCAGAACGTGCGCCAATGAAGCAGTTGTCTTCAATAATAGTTGGGTTTGCTTGAAGTGGCTCAAGTACACCACCAATACCTACACCACCCGATAAATGCACGTTTTTACCAATTTGTGCACATGAACCTACAGTTGCCCATGTATCAACCATGGTGCCTTCATCTACATAAGCGCCAATATTGACATAAGATGGCATTAACACCACATTTTTGGCTTGGAATGAACCTTTACGTGCAACTGCTGGCGGTACAACACGCACACCTGCTTGTTTGAATTGCTCGTCAGTCCAACCTGTAAATTTCGTGTCTACTTTGTCGTAGAAACGCAAATCGCAAGATTCAATTGGCTTGTTATCATTGAGTTTAAAAGATAACAAAACTGCCTTTTTTAACCATTGGTGAACGATCCACTCACCATTAATTTTTTCAGCAACGCGTAATGTGCCGTTATCTAAACCTGCAATTGCTTGTTCAACTGCCTGACGAATTTCAGAGGGACAATCTGCAGCGCTGAAATTAGCGCGGTCTTCAAATGCTTGTTCAATGATTGTTGAAAGCTGAGACATCGATGTTCTTACCAGAAAAAAATTTTCCAAAGATTTTACACTATATTGAGTGAGGAATAGATAAAAATTGGAACAGATTGGAATTTATCCTTATTAAGATAAACAAGTTAAGTTGCGCGCTAAATTGTTGAAGTTTTGAAAATAAATGCTTTTGCAATAAACAATAAGTTTGTATCAAAAAATAACAAAAACGGGGTGAATTTTGCATAAAAGCTAAACGCAACATGCTCTATAGTTTTCTCATGAAAAAACGAATGAAAATTCAAAAAGTTTTAGTTTGAGGAGAAACACAATGAAAACTTTACATACATTTTTAGCCGCTTCGGTATTGGCAGCAGTTGCAGGCTCTGCAATGGCAGATACAGCTGTGGTAAAAGATGGCTATGCGTTTGATCGTAACCAATTAATTCCAACAGGTGTACGTGCTGAAGTAGGTACAACAGGTTATGGCGGTGCATTGCTTTGGACTGCAAACCCGTATGTGGGTTTAGCGCTGGGTTATAACGGTGGCGATATTTCTTGGTCGGATGACTTATCTATTGATGGTACTAAGTACGATATGGATATGGACAATAACTTGACCTATTTAAATGCGGAGATTCGTCCATGGGGTGCAAGTCCAAGTAAATGGGCACAAGGCGTTTATGTAGCTGCTGGTGTTGGTTATATTGATAATGAATACGGCTTAGAGAAACGATTAAATAATGCCAATGATACTTTGAAAATTGGTGACCAAAACTTTAATGCCCCAAGTGGTCAAGGTTATGTGAAAGGTGATATGTCTTACAAAAATGACATTGCACCGTATTTAGGTCTAGGTTTTGCACCGAAAATTAACAATAACTGGGGTGTGTTTGGTGAAGTCGGTGCTTTCTACACAGGTAACCCAAGTGTGAATTTGGAATCTGTTGGATTGCAGGAAGTAGGTGGTGTTGATAATGGTCAAACTGCTGCGAACAGAGAAGCAGAAAAAATTCGTAACGATGACAAATACGAATGGATGCCAGTTGCTAAACTAGGTGTAAGTTACCACTGGTAATATCCATTAGTTTTAGCTAAACCTTAAAAAACGAGCTTCGGCTCGTTTTTTGTGTCTTAAAAGCGATGTGCTAATTTCAAGTGATAAACCCAAGCCTCACGTTGTTCGAGTGAAGAAAAACTTGAAATTTGAGTGATCAATGACTGTGGTTGTACCGTGTCTGGCTTGGTAAAGTGCAAATAATGCAGACCTGCAATCATAAACGTTTTGGGGTTAAAGTGATAAACTGCGCCCGTACCAACACCAACATAACCATCTACAGGGTTTAAACTTGAGGCAGGATTACCTGCACCAGAATCCCATAATCCTTCCACCGCAGTGATCCACTTGGGTGACCATTGATGGGCAAAACCCAAACGCGTAGACCATTGATTCTTTTGATAATCAATCAGGTTGAACTGATTACCTAGTCCTTCAGATTGCAGAATTGCTGCAAATTGAGTGGGTTGAATTTTAAAATATTGCCAATTGACCCATCGCAATGATCCATACAGAAAATTTTGTGCAGGTAAACCTGTGTGAAAATCTAAATTCACCGATTCAGGTGTCTGAATTTCAGTTGCTTGTTGTGGTGCAATCTCTAAAGGAAATCCCCAAATACTTTCGCTTGCATTGGTACTGTGCTTGATTTTAGAGCGATAGGTAATTGCTGTATTAAATGCATATTCAGGAATTTGGTAGCTTACACCTGCCAACCAACCCCACGCATGGTCTTTTGGAAAATGTACGTGATAATCAAAAAAGGTATAGTCAACTTGTGTACCAATTTTCAGATCACCTGAAAATGACTGGTAACTCAGACCTGTAAAGAGGTTCCAATGTTGTGTGGGTTGATAGCCAATAAGCGCTGTAATATTTCTTGAGTCAAACTTAATATCTGCATTTTCTATAGGTAAAGGTTCGCCTGAAAGAATAGGACTATAGTGATAATCCACATCAACAAAATAAGGTTGGTCAAATAATAACGCCACAGAAATTTGTGGATGTGGTTGTAATTTTAATGCAGCTTGGATGAAGTGTTGATTATTGACTAAATTGCCTGTTGAAAAATCTTGAACGCCTAATTCGGCAATATTTTGTTGATGCTGTACCTGACCTGAAATATTGGTATCCACGTGTAGCAAAGCGACTTCCGCATAATTTCCTTTTTCAAATAATGCATGTACCGATTGACCGCTACGTTCTAAAGCGGCAGCAGAGGCATAACCTAGCGGCAGGACACACAGCAATCCAACAAAAATGTGAAATTTCATGTTACGTCCTTGGTCTAAATTATACAATTGTGTTTATAAT